>NZ_VTSR01000010.1 GCF_008329715.1 Gimesia chilikensis
AAGGTTGTAACAAACTATGTTTACCACGCGTTAAAGAATACCACCACCGGCTCGACCTTCTTTCATAGTTTCACCCTGGCACCTTTTATTCACAGCAGTCGAATTGCCAGTTCCCAACGGACACCAGAAACCATAAGCATGTTCGCCACACCCCCAGGCGCAACAAAAAAGCACTCCTGTCCGCAAACAGGAGTGCTTCATTTTTATCACTTTATCACCACTGCATTACGGCAGTTCGGTCGCTCCCATCAGGTAGCGATCACATTCACGGGCGGCGCCGCGGCCTTCGTTGATCGCCCAGACGATCAGGCTCTGACCACGTCGGCAGTCGCCGGCGGCGAAGACACCGTCGATGTTTGTGGTGTACTGCTCATGCTCGGCTTTGAAGTTCGAACGGGCGTCGGTTTCCAGGCTCAGCTGCTCGCTGATGATGTGCTCGGGGCCTAAGAACCCGAGTGCCAGGAAGACCAGGTCGCATTCGAGTTCCTGTTCCGAACCGGGAACCACGCTGAACGGAGGACCGTTCTCAACCGGCTTGGACCAGTCGACTTCGCAGACCTTGATCGCTTTCAGGTTGCCTTTGCCGTCGCCCACGAATTCGAGGGTCGACATCTGGAACATCCGCGGATCTTTGCCGAATACGGCAGCCGCTTCTTCGTGACCGTAGTCCACGCGGAAGATCTTCGGCCACTGAGGCCAGGGGTTGTTCGCGGCCCGCTCCATCGGAGGCTGAGGCACGATTTCCAGGTTGATCAGGCTTTCGCAGTTCTGACGCATCGCGGTACCCAGGCAGTCGTTACCGGTATCACCACCGCCGATCACGACAACTTTCTTGCCTTCGGCGTTGATGAAACCCTCAACCGGAGAGTTCTCGTAATGCTTGCTTTCCAGACCTGACTCCAGCAGGCTCTTCGTATTCTTCGACAGGTATTCCATCGCGAAGTGCACGCCCTTCAGATCACGGCCCGGAATGGGCAGATCGCGGGGCTTGGTCGCACCGGTGCAGAGCACGACAGCATCGAAATCTTTCATCAGTTGATCCGCGGTGATGTCCACGCCGATCGAAGTATTGGTGATGAATTCCACCCCTTCGTCAGCCAGCAGATCGACACGACGCTGTACGATCCACTTCTCCAGCTTCATGTTGGGGATGCCGTACATCAACAGACCACCAATGCGGTCATCGCGTTCGTAGACGGTTACGCTGTGACCGGCGGTATTCAGCTGAGCGGCGGCAGCCAGTCCGGCAGGACCGGAACCGACGACAGCGACTTTCTTGCCGGTACGTGTTTTAGGAGGACTCGGCTGGACCCAACCCTGATCAAAGGCGTGATCGATGATCGAGTTCTCGATGTTCTTGATCGTCACCGGAGGTTCGTGAATCCCCAGTACGCAGGCCCCTTCACAAGGTGCGGGACAGACCCGACCGGTGAATTCCGGGAAGTTGTTTGTCTTGTGCAGACTGTCGAGTGCATCCTGCCAGCGACCGTTGTAGATGTGGTCGTTCCACTCGGGGATCAGGTTGTTAATCGGACAACCCGAGGCCATGCCTGCCAGGGTTTTCCCGGTGTGGCAGAAGGGAATCCCACAGTCCATGCAGCGAGCGCCCTGGTTGCTGAGCTCTTCATCAGTCAGATGATCGTGGAACTCATTCCAGTCCAGAATCCGCAGTTCCGGTTTTTTGTCGGCACCCAGTTCTCGCGTAAATTCCATGAAGCCGGTTGGCTTACCCATAGTTCTATCTCACTCTAAAAATGTGTTAGCTCTTATACAGAAGAAGCAATATGCTCCTGGGAAGGCGTTCCTGTCACGCGGTTCAGACGCGACAGGAACACGGTTTGTCACTAGACGCTGGCGGCAGCTTCCGCTTCTTCAGCTGCCATTTCCAGCAAAGCCCGCTTGTAATCCACAGGCATGACTTTCTTGAACAGTTCCAGTTCGTTTTCCCAGTTATCCAGAATCGCTTTGGCCACGGTCGAACCGGTGAACTTGCGATGATTGTCAATCAGCTCTTTCAGTTCCGCGATGTCCTCGGAATCTTCCAGCCGTTCCAGTTCCACGGTTTCCAGATTGCTGTTCTGCAGCAGATGACCTTCGGGATCGTAGACATAAGCCACACCACCCGACATCCCGGCGGCAAAGTTGCGTCCGGTTTCACCGAGAACAACGGCCCGACCGCCGGTCATGTATTCACAACCGTGATCGCCGATCCCTTCCACAACCGCTTTCGCTCCGGAGTTACGCACACAGAAACGTTCTGCAGCCTGACCGCGAATATAAACTTCACCTTCGGTCGCACCGTAGAGGTTCACGTTACCGACGATGATGTTATCTTCCGGCTTGAAGGTCGAATTCTCGGGCGGATAGATAATGATCCGTCCGCCGCTGAGACCTTTACCAACATAGTCGTTGGCATCGCCTTCGTGCTCGATGGTAATCCCGTGTGCCAGCCAGGCCCCCAGGGACTGTCCTGCGGAACCCTTACTGTTGATGTGAATCGTTTCATCGGGCAGACCTTCTGCACCATGATGCTTGGAAACCTCGTGGCTCAGCATCGTACCGAAGGTGCGGTCCGTATTCTTGAGTTTCACATCGATGGTGACCGACTCACCATTCTGGATCGCAGGCTGTGCCTCGCTGATCAGCAGGTTGTCGATCACGACTTCCAGACCGTGCTGCTGGTCCATCGTGCAATAAGTACCCACGTTTTCGTGTGGCTTTTCAGCCAGTCGCAGAATCGGAGTCAGGTCCAGGTGCTTCGCTTTCCAGTGAGCAACCCCTTCATCCAGTTCCAGAACGTCGCTGCGTCCGACCATCTCGTTGATGGTGCGGAATCCGAGTTCAGCCATGATTTCACGGGCCTCTTCTGCCAGCAGGAAGAAGTAGTTGACCACGTGCTCGGGCTGACCGGCGAACTTCTTACGCAGTTCCGGATTCTGAGTCGCAATCCCGACCGGGCAGGTATTCAGGTGACACTTACGCATCATGATACAGCCCATGGTGATCAGCGGCCCGGTGGAGAAGCCGTACTCTTCGGCTCCCAGCAGGGTGGCGATCACGATGTCGCGACCGGTTTTCAGCTGACCGTCAGTCTGCAGACGCACACGGCTGCGGAGATCGTTGAGCACCAGCGTCTGGTGGGTTTCCGAAATCCCCAGTTCCCAGGGCAGACCGGCGTGCTTCACACTGGTCAGCGGAGAGGCCCCGGTACCACCGGAAGCTCCCGAGATCAGGATGTTGTCGGCATGACCTTTGGCCACACCCGAAGCAATCGTACCCACGCCGACTTCCGATACCAGCTTCACGCTGATCCGGGCCGAGGGGTTACTGTTCTTCAGGTCGTAAATCAGCTGCGAAAGGTCTTCGATCGAGTAAATATCGTGATGCGGCGGAGGACTGATCAGCCCGACCCCCGGAGTGGAGTGACGTACCGAAGCAATGATCTTGTTGACCTTATGCCCGGGCAGTTCGCCCCCTTCTCCCGGCTTCGCACCTTGAGAAATCTTGATCTGCAGTTCGTCAGCATTGGTCAGGTACCAGCTGGTCACACCAAACCGCCCGGAAGCGATCTGCTTAATGGCCGACCGTTTGGAATCGCCGTTATCCAGTGGCTTGAAGCGCGAATAATCTTCGCCCCCTTCACCGGTGTTACTCTTGCCACCCAGACGGTTCATCGCGATCGCCAGGGCTTCGTGAGATTCAGCCGAGATCGAACCGTAGCTCATCGCACCGGTACAGAATCGCTTGACGATTTCCGTCACCGGTTCGACTTCGTCCAGCGGAATCGGTTCCCGCTTTTTGAAGGCCAGCAGACCACGCAGGTGACACTGCCGGGTCGTCTCTTCATTAACGGCTTTCGCGAACTGCTTGTAGGCACCCTTGTCGCCCGAGCTCGCAGCAGCCTGCAGGTTGGCAATGTTTTCCGGTGACCAGGAGTGCTTTTCTCCGTTGGCCCGCCAGTGGTAAACACCGGGGTTAGGCAGAACGGGCAGACGCTTCTGATCCCGCTGCGGGTAGCCGATGTTGTGACGCATTTCGCATTCTTTGGCAACCACGTCAAAACCGATTCCCTTGATCCGGCTGGCGGTTCCTGAGAAGCAGGCTTCGATGATTTCCTGGTTCAGACCAACGGCTTCGAAGATCTGGGCGCCCTTGTAACTCTGCAGGGTCGAGATGCCCATCTTGGCCATCACTTTCAGCATCCCTTTACAGACACCTTTGCGATAGGCAGAGACGATGGAACTACGATCCCACTTGGCAGCATCCAGCTCGCCGACTTCCAGCGAGTGCCAGAGGGCTTCGAAGGCCATGTACGGGTTGATTGCATCGGCACCGTAGCCGAACAGCAGACAGTGGTGATGTACTTCGCGGGCTTCGCCGGTTTCCAGTACAATCCCGATCTGCGTACGCTGTTCGTTGCGAACCAGGTGATGGTGAATCGCTCCACAGGAAACCAGGGTCGGCAGAGCGACACGATCTTTACAGACGGCCCGGTCCGAAACCACGATCAGGCTGAAGCCATCGGCGATCGCCTGTGAGGCTTCTTCCCGAATCCGATCCAGGGCAGCCCGGAAACCGGCTTCCCCTTCTGACTTGGGATAAGTCACGTCGATGGTTTTGGTTTTCCAGCCACGGTAATCCATCTTCTTGATGGCGGCCAGTTGCTCGTTGGTGATGATCGGCTCGGGAATGAGCAGTCGATGACACTGGTCTTCGGTCGATTCCAGCAGGTTGCCTTCCGGACCGATGTAACATTCCAGCGACATGATGACTTCCTCGCGGATCGAGTCGATCGCGGGGTTCGTCACCTGGGCGAACAGCTGGTGGAAGTAATCGTAAATCAGGCGTGGCTGATCGCTGAGGCAGGCCAGGGCCGCATCGTTCCCCATGGAACCGATGGGATCCTTCTTGGCTTTGATCAGCGGAATCAGCATGAACTTCAGCGTTTCGAATGTAAAACCAAAGGCCTGCAGACGAGACAGCAGCTCTTCGGTCGGAACCGAATCGATCTTCTCAGCGGGTGGCAGGTCCTGCAGACGCAGACGCTGGTTCTGCAGCCATTCCTGGTAAGGACGCTTGGTGGCGTACTTTTCTTTGATCTCTTCATCGGGGATCAGGCGGCCTTCTTCGAAGTCAACCAGGAACATCTTTCCGGGCTGCAGACGGCCTTTTTCCTTAACCAGTTTCGGATCAACTTCCAGGGTTCCCACTTCGCTGGCCATGATGACGCGATCGTCGTGAGTCACATAGTAACGACTGGGACGCAGACCGTTCCGGTCCAGCACGGCGCCGATACATTTACCATCGGTGAAGGAAACTGATGCCGGCCCGTCCCATGGTTCCTGCAAGGCGGAGTAATATTCATAGAACGCACGCTTGGCGACGGAAATGGAATGATGGTTCTGCCAGGCTTCTGGAATCATCATCATCATCACTTCCGGCAGCGGACGACCGGACATCAGCAGCAGTTCGAGTGCGTTGTCGAAGTTACCCGAGTCCGAGCAGTGCGGCTCGATGATCGGGAACAGCTTGTTCAGATCGTCGCCGAACAGCTCGCTGGACATCATTCCCTGGCGGGCATACATCCAGTTGGCGTTCCCACGCAGGGTATTGATTTCCCCGTTATGGGCCATGAAGCGGCACGGCTGTGCCCGGTCCCAGCTGGGGAAGGTGTTTGTTGAGAAGCGGGAGTGTACCATCGCCAGGTGGCTGGTGAAGTCTTCCGCCTGCAGGTCGGGGTAGAACGGCATCACCTGATCGGGAGTCAGCATTCCTTTGTAAACCAGGATGTTGCTGGACAGCGAACAGAAGTAGAACATCAGTCCCTGGGGCAGGCTGCTGCCTTCACGCAACTGGCGGCTGGAAGCCTTCAGGATGATGTACAGCTGCCGTTCCAGGTGATCCTGGTCAGCGACCTTGTGATTCGAAGTGGAAATGAAGACCTGCTCCATGTGCGGCAGAGCACGCAGCGCGGAGGGACCGATGTCGGCCTTGGTCGGTTCCACGGGCAGTTCACGCCAGCCCAGGACAACCAGTCCCTGGGCATTGACGGTCTCTTCCACGACCTTTTTGCAGTGTTCCCGCTGTGATTCATCGGTCGGCAGGAAGACATTTCCCATGCCGTAATGACCCGAGGGAGGCAGATCGAGATTCAGATCTTCCTTCACCACGCGTTGCAGGAAGTCGTGAGGCATGGAAACCAGAATACCGGCACCATCGCCCGTATTTTCTTCGCAGCCACAGGCGCCACGGTGTGTCATATGACGCAGCATTTCATCGGCGTCGACCACAATCTGGTGTGACCGTTTGCCTTTGATATGGGCGACGAAACCCACACCACAGCTGTCATGCTCGAATTCCGGATCGTAGAGCCCATGAGCTTCCGGGAAACGCCCCACTTGAAACAGGGAGTTTTGTGCTTTGTTTTCGGAATCAGTTCCACGTCGAACGGTTCGACTCGTCATCTTACTTCACCATTCAAACTAATGTTTTCAAAATCGATGCCACCCGGGCATCTTCAGTTTATCGCGAACAAGCTTCGCACTCAGTAATCTGTTTCAGCAGACGACGCTCCCCTGAGGAAACCATGTCTGCCTGACCCGGCCGAAACCGGAACGTTTTCTGTCAAAGATCTACCATCGGTAATTCTGAATCTTCTTCAGGGAGAGTCTGCTCCCGACTCAGAAAAAGCTGGATCCATCCCAACCAGAAACAACCTGCAGAGAAAACTGCCAGTTTACTCTCGCGCTATTAACGGACCGAATGAAAATGCATCCATACTGGAAGAATTCTCTCCCGCTGATGCAGATCCCTCGGTCGTTTCTCGATGAGCGCTTGAGAAATTCGCGGGGTTTTCATGCAGGACTTCTATGAATTTCGATACCACGTCATCGGGTACCGACTTCTGTTTTCTCTGAATGATCCCAATCGGACGGAACCATTCCACCTGTTCCAGGCGTACGATTTTTAATGACTGATCCTGAACTTCACGGCTGACGGTCGGCAGAGGCAGGATCGCAATTCCCGCTTCGGCTTCCACCGCACGCTTGATGTTCTCAATATTGTCAAATTCATGGATCAGCTGTACGTGCACACCGGCTTTTTTCAGCCAGCGATCCATTTTCTGTCGAACGACTAATTCTGATGTGAATGCCACGAAGGGCTCATTTTCAATGTCCCCTACCTCACAACTGACCTGATCTGCCAGCCGGTGACCGGGGTAGACCACCAGTACCATCGGCTGTTCCTGCCAGAGGATGCTGGTGAGATCTTTGTCTTCCTTGGGGAAAGAAACCAGTCCCAGATCGGCCTGGTTCTCGCTGACCCGCTGATAGACTTCGTCCGGATGCAGATAATCGAGGTTGATCATCACTTCCGGATACAGGTGCTGGAACTGCTCAACATAGTCGTGCATCTGGGCCAGACCCACCGAGTAAATGGCGGCAATCCGCACCCGGTTCTTTGTCTGACCAATCGCGCGACGAACCTGTTCCTCGACCTGCTCGAAGGATCTCAGCAACTGCTGGCAGCCATCAAAATAAATCGAACCAGCGGGCGTTAATTCAAACGGACGCTTCGAACGATCGATCAGCTGCGCTCCCAGCCGCTTCTCTAATGCATGCACGGCCTGACTGGCTGCCGACTGGGACACACGACGAACCTCAGCAGCTTTGGAAAAGCTGCCGTGCACGACGACATCACAGAACAGTTCGGCATTTCGCAGGTGCATGGGAGAGAATCGAGAGCCTTTTATAAGGAAAACTAATAATAGCTGCTTCGAACTATTTAAATTTCGAATACGGCACAGTGTAGAGTTGCTGAAGGCAATAAGTCAAGCGTCTGCTCATATGAAAAACGGGGACCACGGACTTACGCAACGTCCAAAAACTGTAATCATATAACTATATTATACTTACGCTTACAGCCTCTGAACCGTCCCAGAATTGGGACGACAGCAGCCTGATATCAGGTCTGCCAGCTTCGGCTCAGACATCAGGAGATTCCGATACAGAATTGCCTCCCACATCTGTCAGACACTTATGCCAGACACCGGTTCTATTAAAATTACTTATACTGACCGAAACCGCCTGTAATCCGCTGAAAATAACCTATGTTTCAGCTGAGAACCCTTCCGCAGCGCCGCGGGAGATACAGATTTGTTTGATCCGCCGACCACTGGTCCGCGTTCCCTCAATCCCTGATTCTCAAAGATCACTCCAGTCTGCGAACCTGTTCAACTGACGGGACCGGAGTTAAGATCGACACTGACTACTGTAAAAGGATGCAGTAATCCCTGCTCCACTTCCGCCAGTTCTCTTCTTTCGCAAAGGATCTCTGATGAGAAAATCAGCCCCGCTCTTCACTCTGCTCTTCTTCCTGGGAACGCTCCCCCTGCTTTCCGGGTGTGGTTCCTCAGCCCAGCAGGCCGGTCCACCAGCGGGCCCTGCAGAATCGATGCAGAACCTGATGCAGGGCATTGCCGATGAGAACCTGGTTGAGCTCTGGAACTTTTTTCCCGCCAGTTATCAGCAACAGTGGAATGACCAAACACGTGAATTCGCCGCGAAAGTGGACCCCGAGTTGTATAATGGCATCTTCAATACCGCCCAACGGATTACCAGCCTGCTGAAAGACAAGAAAGAGTTCATCCTCAAGAACCAGATGATCCAGGGATTACCCGTTCCCCAGGAAAGGCTGAGTGAGTTCTGGGATCCAACCGTCGGCATCCTGGCAACGATTGCCAATGGTGAAGTATCCAGCGTGGAAAAACTGAAAGATTTTAATGCTAAGACTTACCTCAATAGTGAGGGAAATATTGTCCTCAAAAAGGTCTTCCAGATCAGTGAAATGATCCCTAAAAAAGAGGGAGAACTCAACTTCCGCGAACGAATTAAGCAGACCAAAGTCACCCTCATCTCGGAAGAAGGTGACACAGCAAAGATCAAGATCGAAGCACCCGGCGAGGAGCCCCGAGAACAGGTTATGATCAAAGTAGAAGATAAATGGATTCCCGATAAGCTGCAAAGTTTGTGGAAAAGACAGTTGGATCAATCACGTCAGGAAATTGCTGAAATCACACCAGAATCAATGCAGGCCAGCAAGCAGAAAGTTATGCCGGTCCTCAAGGGTATCAATGAACAACTGGCGATACTGGAAAACGCCAAAACCGAAGCAGAATTCAATCAGAAACTGACTCCGATCATCATGCCGGTCGCCATGCTCGGCCCCATGCTGCAGGCCCAACTGGGTGGTGCTGCAATGGGAACCCCCATGGGATCACCGATGGCAGAAAGCCCCGGCGAAGCCAAACCGATTAATCCCAACACGATGATCAGCATCGTCGTCAACAAAAAGCTCACTCCAGGCGAACAGGATCCGATCATTGATGAGATCCTGCAGTCAGCCAACGACACCGAATCCCTGCAGGTGATTCCGACTGTCGATGGAGAGATCACCACCTTCAAGGTTTACCCGGTCGAAGACATCGAAGCGTTTTCGAAGAAGATCAAGTTCGGGAAGCCGTCCAAGGTCGATCCAGATTCCCGCTCGATTACTGTGGAACTGGAGTAACCGGTAAACTCCCCATTCCGATCGAGGCAATAAAAAAGGCCACTTCCTGTGAACATAGGAAGTGGCCTTAAGTTTTGCTGGTTTGCGCAGCAATCATTGTATCTCTGAGGAGACTTACGCAGCTTCAGAAAAATCTTCGTCGCTGTCGTCGCAGGCTTCTACGGTAGAATCCAGTTCGTCTTCTTCCTCTTCATAAACGAGGAAGTAGATCTCGTTCATGGCTTCTTCCAGATAGGAACGAATATTTTCGCTGTCTGTAGATTCAATCAGTGATTCCAGTGCAGCGACTACACGGTCGACTTCGTCACTGGTGATTTCTTCGAACTCTTCATTTTCTTCTGACATCATTACCTCCATGTCGTGTGTTTGACTACGTTAAGCAGGAAAAGCACGAAGTTTATTATCGGTCTTCCCCACCTAAAGCATTAGCACGGCCCTGTGCATTTTTTACCAGCTGAAACGTCAGTTGAGCCGATCCTCGACTTCGCCCGAAACGTCACAGCGCCACTGATTTTGTCGGAAAAGAAGTGAAACGAATCACGATTTCTTTTTCTTTTTCGAGTCCTTTTTCTTTGCGCTCGTCTTCTTTTTTGATTTCTTCTTTTTCTTCGCTTTTTCGACGGTCTTGTCACCAAAAATGCGGTCCCAGCCCTTCGTAAAATCCTCGCTTGACCCTGTGTGGACCGTATAACCCGTCACTTGAACGTCCTCCCATTGAAAAAATGAATCGAAAACAGCGGTTGTACTGTCTAAATTATTTATGAAACCAGAATTTGTGGCAAGCCTGAAATCCGGCCTCCCCGATCCCAGACTCCTGTTTTTCAGCAGAATCGGCTCTTCCCATGACTGACAACCAGAATTCGCCCCGCTATGCCGTCATTTTTCGCTCCCGGCGAACCCCCGATGAAGCAGGCTATGCTGAGATGGCGACCCGTATGGAAGAACAGGCACGCCAGCAGCCCGGCTTTCTGGAGCTGACTTCGCTTCGTGCCCCCGATGGAACGGGGGTCACAATCTCCTACTGGGACAGCCTGGAAGCCATCCGGGCCTGGAAGCAGCATCCGGAACATATTACAGCACAACAACTTGGGAAAGACAAATGGTACGCCCACTATACGGTCGAAATTGCGAAAATCGAGTCCATGTACCACTTTCCCACACCGGGTGATCCCCGCCGGTAACCCCGGCTATTCCTCTTTTTTCTCAGCCGATTTCTTGTCGTCCTTTTTCTTTTCCGCTTCCTCTGCCTGACGCTGTTTCTGCATTTCGTTCTTCGACTTCTTCGATTTTTCCAGTTGGAAGAAGGATTTGCCAATCGTCCGGGGGAACTCATTATTGGACAGCTGTGTATCTGCAGTCTCCCGGTGCGGATCCAGAGTCAGGCTTTTGAGGGGTTTCTCTGTCAGAATCAGCTTGGAAACACTCTGGTTGTTGTACCGCCAGATCTCCGCCGGAATCCGCAACATCCGGCTGGAGTCGTCATCGAAGGTCAACTTGAGAATCACAGGCATCACCAGTCCGCCATGGTTTTTCAAATCGACGAGGTAAAAGTAATTCTGTGTTTCCAGAAGCTTCTTCTCATCGGCGTCCAGTTCCTTGAGGTGAGATTCGAATTTCTTGCGGTCCGCATCGGTCACGTCGAGCTCGTCGTATTCGTTGTAGAAATCCTTCAGCTCCGGAAACTTTTCGGTCCGCTTAGGCAGCTTTTTATTCCGCATCTCCGAAAGCGACTCGGGCTCCTCATCGCGACGCTTCTTCCGCCGGACCTTATCCACGTAGGGATCACCGGTCTCCAATTGATACTGCCGCACGTTCTCGATTGCCATGTCGGTATGGTCGGTAGTGTAGAACCAGCCCCGCCAGAACCAGTCCAGATCGACGCCGGACGCATCTTCCATGGTGCGGAAGAAGTCCGCAGGCGTCGGCCGTTTGAACATCCAGCGACGGGAATACTCTTTGAACGCGTAATCGAACAGCTCACGGCCGAGCACGGTTTCCCGCAACACATTCAGCGCGGTCGCCGGCTTGCCATAGGCATTGTTCCCGAACTGCAGGATCGACTCCGAGTTCGTCATGATCGGCACCTGGTAACCGCTCTTCATGTAATCCACCATGTCGCGAGGTTCCCCGCGGCGGGACGGATATTCGTCTTCCCACTCCTGCTCGGTCAGGAACTGCAGGAACGTCGTGATCCCTTCATCCATCCACGTCCACTGCCGCTCGTCACTGTTGACGATCATCGGGAAATAGTTGTGTCCAACTTCGTGAATGATGACCGAGATCAACCCGTACTTGGTCCGCTTGGAATAAGTGCCATCCTTTTCGGGACGGGGACCGTTAAAGCAGATCATCGGATATTCCATGCCCCCCACCGGGCCGTTAACGGAAATCGCCACCGGGTAAGGATAGGGAAAGGTATACTTCGAAAACACATTCAACGTATGAATGATGGCGTGCGTCGAATACCTGCTCCAGAGCGGCTCCCCTTCGTTGGGGTAATAAGACATCGCCATAATCGGCTCAGCCTTGCCTTCCAGCTGATGTCCCTGGGCATCCCAGATAAATTTACGCGAGCTGGCAAACGCGAAATCGCGAACATTGTCCGCCTTGAAAACCCAGGTCTTCTTGCCTTTCGGCTTTGATTTCTCGTTCGCTTTCGCTTCTTCGGGAGTGATGATAAACATCGGTTTTTTCGCAGTTTTGGACTCATCCAGACGCGTGCGCTGCGTCTCGGTCAGCACTTCTTCCGGATTCTGTAGTACCCCGGAGGACGCGACCACATGATCGTCGGGCACCGTGATCCGCGTCAGAAAGTCGCCAAACTCCAGCGTGAATTCTCCGCGTCCCAGGAACTGCTTATGCTGCCAGCCCGTGTTGTCGGTGTAAGCCGCCATGCGGGGATACCAGTGGGCGATCTCATACAGAAAGTTCTTATCGTCTTTGAAATATTCGTAACCGGTACGCGCGGGACGGCTCTCCGAATCGTTGATCAGGTAACTCCAGTCCACGGAAAACTGTGTGCTCTCCCCGGTCTTCAACGGGCGGGGTAGATCGATCCGCATCATGGTTTTAATGATCTGATACGGCAGCTTGTTCCCCTCGGCATCCAGGACCGCAGTCACCTTCATGCTGCCGTCAAAAGTCTCCTTGGCCATCAACTGCTGCATCGACTTGTAGCCCACTTTCCCCAAAGGAGAATCCGTTCCTGTCAGGTGTGCATCTGAGTCGAAAGAGAGAATGTTCGTATCCAGCTGCAGCCAGAGATAGCTCAACGTATCGGGCGAATTGTTCGTGTAAGTAATTTTTTCCGAACCGATGATCTTCTGCAGCTTGTCGTCCAGCTCAACGTCGATCTCATAATCCGCCTGCTGCTGCCAGTACTTTTCTCCCGGTGCGCCGGACGCATTCCGAAACCCGTTCGGCGTAGGCAGCACTTCATCCAGCTGTCGGAATTTGTCTTCCTGCTTGAATTTATCGTTACTGACGGCCTGCCCGTAGAGCGTCGATCCGGAGAGGAGCAACAGGGTCAACAGGCAGAAACGGGAAGTCACCAGGAGCCGGGCGGACAGATTGCGGAGAGCGTTCATGGAGATAATCACTGTTCGTCTTGAAGTCTAAACGTCGGGAATGCGAGCAAAATCAGATTGAGAATCAACCCATTTTAACCCGGTTTCACTGTCGAAATGCAAGCCATTTCCCGTTTCCGGGCCGACTTTCGCTGGTTGTCTTACGCAGAAATGCAGAAATCAGCTGGTCAGAAATGAGAGAATCCCCTCCCAGGGCTGCATGTAAGTCAGAAAGGGGAGCCCGTCCACAGTCGCTTCCCGCTGGCGGGTCACACCATCTACGGCGTTCGCTTCACGGACCATCACTTCCAGAATCCGCAACTGTTCCTCCCGCTGCCAGCGGAACAGGGTCGCACTCTGATCCTTCAACAACGCGACAGACGCCGCCAGGGCCAACGCCCCCCAGTTACTCGTTCCCGCCACGATGTTCCAGTCAGTAGCCACCCGGCACGGAATCAGTCCCGCATGCGCCGAAGCGATCCGGCGCGCCAGTTCTTCCCAGGCAATCGCCCCCATGCCGATCTCATTTCCGCCATCCCCGACCCCAATCGACTTCGCTTCCGGAAAAAAGTCGGGCAGACGTTCAAACAACTGGTGCAGAGGCGCCGTATGAGAATCAATGATCTCTCCCCGCATGTTGTGACAGCGATCATGGTGGTCGCAGGGGACTTTTTCGTGAAATGCGGTCGGCTCCAAACCAGCCACCCGCTCCTGTCGGCCCCAGGAGTCCGGGGTATGGCTGGGGCCGACCCGTTCCACTGCTACCAGATGGCTGACCTTCCGGGTCGCATAAAATCGGGTCACCCAGTCGGGGTCATCCCCCTCAATCACATCGATCTGGTTCTCCGGATAAGCAAATGCCCGCGCCGTCGCTGCCACCACGGGCGCGCACAACGCATCGGTCACAATCGATGTCTGGATGCCACACTCCTGCAGCACCATCGCCAGCAGAATCGATCCCGGCGGGCCATCCGTCTCTGCAGACGGGATTTCCGCAGCGGGAATATAAAAACCGGTGGTAATCGCCACATGGGTGCCTGCCTGCACCAGATCCTGGGCGGCATGGAGTAAATGATCAGTGCACAAAGGCCCAAACCGGGCTTCCGAATCAATGAGCCCCCGTTTGCCCGGATCCCGGCGGATCAGGCGATCAAATTCTCGAATCAGTTCCGTTTGCGGGTTGCCCATTCCGGCCCATCTACTTCCACTGATATGTGGACAACAGGGAGAGAGAACGCGTCACTTAAACTCAGTCAAACTCTATGCATGCAGGAATCAGCGGGAGTCTCGCCCGAGACCGCCGATCCTACAGTTTACACTGGTTCCTCAGGAAACGACAGGCCGTGCCGATTGAAAAAGCCAGGCAAAGAAAATACCATATTACAGCTGTGATTCCCGCGATTGGGACCAGCGACGAAATGACCTTCCTGCTTGTGAGAAAAGACCCTCTACAAGGATTCGCTGGTTGTCAGAACGTCTGGGCATCGCCAGAATTACTTAAGTAACCAAGGTCGTAAGACCTCCCACCCCGCGCAAGCAAACCTGTCTGAGACATGATGGCGGTTTTAGCCGCTCAACCGGGTATTTTCATAGAACTTGAAGACCATCAGTGTGGCTGCTTCGCAAGCGGATTATCGGGATCCGTGAGCAGACGGGGTTACCCCCGAGTGTTACCCGATCAGAAATCAGTCTTATAATATAAAGTGAGGATTCACTTCTGTGAGATTTGGGTTAAGTCGTCTAAGCTTGTTGCTCCTCTTTCCGTTGTTCAGTCTGACCGGGTGCGAACAGCCTCAGGTCAACTTCGTCTTTTCCGAAAAGACCAACGAACTCGTTCCGGAAGCCGCCAAACCGGTGAAAGAAGCATTGGTCAGACAGTTTGGCAATCCCTTTGAACTCACTCAGTTTGAAGGGCTCCCCACCGACTTCGGCGACGTTGAAGGCTCCGTCAAAACCGTTCAGGCCAGCTCCGGCGAAGAGAAGTTGATCCGCTTCCAGGTCGAAGGCCTGCAGGACGCCTACCCCAAGCTGCTCGGACTCCCCCTGGAATGGACTTCGGGCAAGGGACAGGGACAGATCTCCCGCATCAAAGAATACAACTACGAAACCGGCACCATCGCCGTGGACAAGGCAGCAGACATCGATCCCCAGCCCGGCGATACCTTCCTGGTGGAATGTACGCGGCTGCAGTTCGGTCGCGATCTCTACAACCGCCACTGCATGCACTGTCACGGCATGAGCGGTGAAGGCACCGGGCCGACCTCGCGCTACCTGAATCCTCCGCCCCGCGATTTCCGCCAGGGCATCTACAAATACACGTCGACCAAACCGACGGCCAAAGCACAGAATGCCGACCTGGAACGCACCGTCAAAGAAGGCATCGCGGGCACCTATATGCCCTCCTTCAAACTGCTCACCGACGATGAAGTCTCCGCCATCGTAAACTACGTCATCTGGCTTTCCATCCGCGGAGAGACCGAAAAGAAAATCGTTGATGAACTCTTCTTCGACTATTCCAAGAAAGTGGTCGCTGAACGCACCAGCGAAGATGGCGGCGAATCTCGCGAAGACGTCATGGAAGAGCTCAAAGAATACATGGAACTCGACTTCCCGGACACTCTCGAATTCGCGACATCCAGCGTCGCGGAAGCCTGGGAAGAAGCCAACATGGAAGACGCCGTGGTCGTGCCTGAAACGCCACGGGTTCCCGATACCCCCGAATCACGCGAACGGGGCCGCAAACTCTACCTCGGCGATAAAACCAAGTGTGCCACCTGCCACGGTCCCCAGGGACGCGGCAACGGAACGGCGACCCAGGACTTCTGGACCAATCCGGCTACGAATGAGAAATATCCCAACCGCGGACTGCACGACATCTGGGGCAACCAGTTACCGCCTCGCGATCTGCACCGCGGTATCTACCGGGGCGGACGTCGCCCGATCGACGTCTACCGCCGGATGTACTCCGGTATTAAGGGAACACCGATGCCGGCCTTCGGCGGTCCGCTTTCGGATGAAGAATTGTGGGACCTGGTCAACTACGTGATGAGCCTGCCTTATTCCAGCAAATAAGTTCAGGTCCCAACCTGACCGGATCAACTGTTTCAGCGACTGATAATGAAAACGAATCATATCCTCAACCAGAAAACCAGAGGGGAGACCTGTAGTGGGTAAAGGATGGTGTTTATTTTTTCTGTTCTGGCCAGTGGCGGCTGTCGTATCTTGTGCGATGGCTCCCATGGTGGGCTGGTCGTTTCCCTACGATAACGCCCAGGCAGCCAGTAACCTCGGAATCCGCATCGACGGGCTGTTCTACCTGATCCTGTTCGTGACCGCGGTCGTTTTCGTTGGTACACAGGCAGTACTCGTTTATGCTCTCTGGCGTGGTTCCAGTAATCGCGACGAACGGGCTACCTGCACCCACGGCAACCACAAACTGGAACTGATCTGGTCCATCATCCCCGGTGTGATTCTGCTGTTCCTCGCCCTGTATCAGATGAACCTCTGGGCCGATTTCCGTATCAAGAAGTTCTTCCCCGAAGCAGCCGTCAAAGCACCGATCGCGGAAGTCACCGCACGCCAGTTCGAATGGCGTTTCCGTTACCCCGCCATCGGCAAGAAACTGCAACCCAAACCGCAGGCCGACGATCTGTATTCGGTCAACGAACTGCACGTCCCCTTCGGCAAGCCGGTCATGATTCAGCTCCGCAGCGAAGACGTCCAGCACTCGTTCTTCCTGCCCGCCCTGCGAATCAAACAGGACGCCCTGCCCGGCTTGCAGATCCCGGTCTGGTTTGAAGCCAACAAAGAAGGCGTCTACGACCTGGTCTGTGCCGAACTCTGTGGCTGGGGGCACTACAAGATGAAAGCCCACGTGATCGTGGAATCAGAAGCAGACTACCAGAACTATCTGAAAAATCTCACCCAACAGCAGTTTTACGACGGGCTGGGCAAGATTGCCGCCAACGAGAATGATTCTGAGAGTGAGGCAACCGAGAAATGAGCGTTGTGCATCCATCCCCCACCGGCCTGCAACCGATCCTGAAGCCTCAGGCACATCATGCGCCCGGTAATTTCTTCACGAAGTATATCTTCTCCACCGACCACAAGATCATCGCCATTCAGTTCCTGTTCACAACACTGCTGATGCTGATCGTCGGGGGTGCCCTCGCGCTGGCCGTCCGCTGGCAGCTCGCCTTCCCCTGGGAATCGATGCCCATCGTCGGCCCCTGGCTCTTCTCCGCCGAAGCAGGACAGATCTCACCAGAGTTCTACACCATGCTCTTCACGATGCATGCCACCGTGATGATCTTCCTCGTCATTATCCCGATCCTCGCCGGAACCTTCGGCAACCTGCTCATCCCGCTGATGATCGGTGCCGACGATATGGCGTTCCCCAAACTCAATATGCTCAGCTACTGGTTCATCTGGCCCGCCATTATCTGTTTCGGTATGAGCTTCGCCTACGCCGGTGGGCCGGCAGCAGGCTGGACCGCTTACCCGGTTCTGGCCGACCTCCCCCAGGCAGCCCCCGGATCTGGAACCGCTCAGACCCTCTGGCTGCTGGGCGTCACTTTTGTCGGCTTCTCATCCATGATGGGGTCGATCAACTACATGACCACCATCATCAACATGCGGGCCCCCGGCATGACGTTCTTCCGTCTGCCTCTGACCATCTGGGGTCTGTTCATCACCGCGATTCTGCAGGCCTTCGCTCTGCCCGTATTGACCGCAGGCGGCTTCATGCAGGTCACCGACCGTCTGCTGGGCACCTGTTTCTTCTACCCGTCGGGACTGATCATCAACAACGCAGATCCGACCATCGGCGGGGGACAGCCCCTGCTCTGGCAGCACCTGTTCTGGTTCTACTCGCACCCCGCCGTTTACATCATGCTGCTCCCCGTGATGGGCATGATCTCGGATATGCTCAGCTGTATGGTCCGTAAGCCGATCTTCGGTTACCGACCGATGATTTTCTCTATGTCCGCGATCGCCAGCCTGGGCTTCATCGTCTGGGGACACCACATGTTTACCAGCGGTATGAACCCCGCTGTCGGGATGGCCTTCATGGTCGCTACCATGATGATCGCCCTCCCCTCTGCCGTGAAAACTTTCAACTGGACCGCTACCGTCTGGGGCGGCAAAGTCGAATTCAATACCGTCACCCTCAACTGCATCGGCTTCCTGTCGATGTTCGTGGTCGGCGGTCTCAGCGGGATCTTCATGGCGGCAATCCCCGTGGACGTCTACTTCCACGACACCTACTTCATCGTGGCCCACTTCCACTACGTACTCTTTGGTGCCACGCTGTTCGGCGTCTTTGCGGGAATCCATTTCTGGTTCCCCAAAATGTTCGGACGCATGATGAACGAAAAACTGGGCAAAACCCACTTCCTGCTGACCTTCATCGGTGCCAACGGAACCTTCTTCCCGATGCATTTCCTGGGAATGCAGGGCATGCCCCGTCGCTATGCCGATCCCTATCTGCACGGCTACCTCGAACACCTGCTCCCCATGAACCAGTTCATGACTATCTCGGCCATCCTCATGGGGTCGGCCCAGATCCTGCTGTTCATCAATATTTTCTACAGCATGTTCTTCGGTCCTAAAGCCGGTCGGAACCCCTGGAATGCAACGACCCTGGAATGGACCGCACCGTCACCACCGCCTCACGGCAACTTTGACGAACCGCCCATCGTTTTCCATGGGCCCAATGAATACGCCGTGCATAACGGCGACAAAGATTTCCTGATGCAGACCGAAAAAGAGTGTGAACCACCCAAACCGTCTGACACAGAACCAGAGAACAAAGACAACGACAATCAGGAAACTTCCAGTTAACCCGCTAACGAAGTGTTAAACAGTTTTATGAACCAGCAACAATACCATCCGTGGCTCTTTCGCATCGCACTGGCGACCACCGTCGCCACGCTGCCACTGATGATTATGGGCGGACACGTTACTACCGAAGGCTACGGCATGGCCGTCGATGGCTGGCCCGGATCCGACGGACAGAATATGTTTACGTACCCCGTCTTCGGGCTCCCCACGGATAAGTTTTTTGAGCACGTGCACCGACTGCTGGGAACACTGGTGGGCTTCCTGTCCATCATCCTGGTGATCGTCGCCTTCAAAGTGCAACCGCAAAAATGGATTCGCAAGGTTGCGATCGCCGTCCTGATTTGCGTGATCATTCAAGGCATTCTGGGTGGTACCCGCGTGACGGAAAACAGCGTCGGGCTGGCGATGACACACGGACTGTTCGCCGCCTGCGTCTTCACCCTGATGGCATTCCTCACCATGGTTACCGGCAAACGCTGGATCGAAAACAGCAACGATCCTCCCGAGCTTGCTCCAGGCTACGGACGCCGCCTGGCAATCACGGTTCCGCTGGTCGTCCTCTTTCAGTATTTCCTGGGAGGCTTCCTGAGCCACTTCAAAGTCGGCCTGCATCCCCACATGAGCTTTGCCTTTGTGGTCCTGGTTTTTGTGATTATCGAATTCCGCTCGGCCCGCAAGACAGGAATTAAATGGCTGAAACGCCCCGCCATGGGTATGCTGCATCTGGGAATCTTCCAGATCATGCTCGGCATCGGCGCCTGGCTGACCCGGTTCGGACTCCCCGCTGCCGGAATTATCGGTGAACCCGGCTCCCTGCAACAGTCGCTGTTCCGCACCGCGCACCTGATCACGGGGATTCTGTTCCTGATGACCACCACCCTGTATTCAGTCCGGGTCTTCCGGCTGCACCAGTTAAATAAAAATCGTTCGTCAGAGCAAACTCTCTCTGCTACTGATTCCTTACCTGAGACTGAAGGTAATGCCTGAAAATGTCTACGACTCAACAATCTTATATCGCCGTTGAAGAACCGAAAGCCGCAGCCCGGCCCATCAGCCTGGCACGGCTCGCCGATTACCTCGAACTGACGAAGCCCCGCATTTCGACAATGGCGTTGATTTCCGTTGCCCTGGGTTACACCCTGGGGAGCGCCCATTCCTGGTCGCTGCTCCCGCTGATCCACGCCCTGTTCGGCATTGGACTGGTCGCCGTAGGCTGTAACTCACTGAATCAGCTACTGGAAATCAAAAGCGATCAACTGATGCCCCGCACCACAGGCCGCCCGCTTCCCTCCGGACGACTCTCTGTCTCCGAAGTGCTGGTGTTCGGCATCCTCTGTGCCCTGATCGGTATCTTCTATCTCGCATTGATGGTCAACCTGCTGACCGCGTTTCTGTCCATGCTGACACTCGTGCTCTACGTTGTGGTTTACACGCCGCTCAAGCGCTGCACCTCGTTCTGTACCACAATCGGAGCCATCCCCGGCGCCATGCCCCCGATCCTGGGCTGGACCGCTGCCGGCGGAAACCTGAATACCGCGTCCTTCTCCATTTTTGCCATCATGTTCCTCTGGCAGTTCCCGCACTTCCTGGCGATCGCCTGGCTGTACCGCCATCAGTATCACCAGGCCGGGCTCAAAATGCTGCCCGCCGCCGATCCCCGACCACGCATGATCGGCTGGATGTGCGTGATTTATGCCACCCTCCTGATTCCCGTCAGCCTCCTGCCACAGTACGTCTCTCTGGCCGGCAGCGTCTATTCCGGCGTCGCCCTGGTACTGGGAATCGCTTACCTGATCTTCTCGATCCGCTTTCTGGGCAATGAAACCCGTAAGACCGCCCGGGAGTTGATCTGGTGTTCGCTGATCTACCTCCCCGTGTTGCTGATCACCCTCACCTGGGATCGCCTGCAGCTGTTTAACTGAGAACGTTCAGCATCCCTGTTTTGAAGACCACGACCGTTTAACTGCCTGCGAAGCAAAGTGAAAGACGACAATGAGTCACGAAAGTAATTCGCCACAATATCGCATGGGACTTCCCATTCCACATTCCAAACTGGGCATGTGGCTCTTTCTGGCGACCGAGATCATGTTCTTTTCCGCCTTCATCGGGGCCTACATCGTCCTGCGTGCCGGCTCTCCCGGTTGGCCCACCGACCCCGACGTGACCCACCTGCGGATCTGGGCCGGCGGACTGAATACCTTCGTCCTGATTCTCTCCAGTTACTTCGTCGTCATGGCCCTCGAAGGGATGAAGGCCCAAAACTTCTCCAAGGCACGCAAATACCTGCTGCTGACCTTCGTCCTGGGTTGTCTCTTCCTGGGAATCAAATCCTACGAGTATGCCGGCAAATTCAAATACGATATTCTCCCCGGACACATTCCCGAAACGCCTCAGATGGCCATCGACAAATCGATGCGGGAGATGAAGCAGGTCGTCGACAACCGCGTCATCGCCCTGGCTGGCGTCAAGGATCCGGAAAAAACCGAACCCACCGAAGAAGCGGAATCGGTCGAAGAAGCCGGCGTCACTGATGAAAAAACCGAAGCCATCGTGCCCCCGGTCGAAGAGCTCCGCCAACAGCTGCAGACAGAACTCTCAGCCGAAGACACTCCGGCAGCCCGTAAGAAAGAACTCCAGGCCTACTTCGATCTCGAGAGTGAATACCTGAAACTGAATAACCAGGCACTCGAAGAATCGATCACCGTTCCCGAAATGAACAAAGCCCTGGATACCCTGCGAGAAAACCCCGAATACGGTTCTCTCCTGGCCCCCGTGCATCACCTCCAACCCATTATTTATGGCAACCTCTTCGCTTCCGTCTACTTCCTGCTCACCGGCTTTCACGCACTGCACGTCATCATCGGCATGCTCCTGTTCGCGATTGTCCTCGTCCAGGGAAAACGACTCTGCGAAAAGTGGAATGACTATGTCGAAAATATCGGCCTCTACTGGCACTTCGTCGACCTGGTCTGGATCTTCCTGTTCCCGTTGATTTACATCCTTTGATCATCCAGCGATCTCCTTCAAGTTCGGAAAGACCGAAGTAAGATGTCCCAAGAACCAGCTCATCCCGCCTACAACGTCTATACGAAGATCTTCTACGCCCTCTGCTTCTGCACCGTGCTCTCGATTGTTTTCGACATCATCGACCTGCGCGAGAAAAACGTGGTCGGCATCAAGGGTGTCATCCTGCTGGCGTTCCTCGTGCTCGCCGTCGCCTGTGCCAAAGCTCTGTTCGTGCTGATCTACTTCATGCACCTCAAGTTTGAAGGCAAATGGAAATACGTTCTGCTTAGCCCGACGATCATCCTCGCCATGGGACTGACCATCGCCATGACCCCCGATATCGGCATTCATTACTACACCAGTGAAGCCCCCCAGATTGATTACCTGGAACAGGCACAGCAGGCCTCAGCCAACGCTGCGCCCGAACAGCCCGAAACGAGTCATGTTGAGTAACACGCTACCGCAGGAAACCGCCCGCGCGGCGCGGATCGTCGTGCAGGACATCTCGCACCATTACGGGCAACGCCTCGCCCTGAACCAGCTCAGTTTCGAAGTCCACTCCGGTGAAATCTTCGGTCTGCTCGGTCCGAACGGTGGCGGAAAAACCACACTCTTTCGCCTGCTCTCGACCCTGCTCCCCCTGCAGGCTGGATCCGCCGAAATCGCGGGACTCGACCTGGCCACCCGGTCGCAGGAAATCCGTAACCTGATCGGCGTCACTTTTCAGTCACCCAGCCTGGACGGCAAACTTACGGTCCAGGAAAACCTCAAACACCAGGCCCACCTGTATGGCATCTCCGGAGCCCTCATGCGGGACCGCATCGCCAATGCCCTGTCCCACCTGGGTCTGACCGACCGCAAAGGGGATCTGGCGGAATCCCTCTCGGGCGGCCTCAAGCGGCGCGTGGAAATCGCCAAAGGCCTGCTGCACTCTCCCCGCGTGCTCCTGCTCGACGAACCGAGTACCGGCCTCGACCCCGGTGCCCGGCACGACCTCTGGAAATATCTCAAACAACTCCAGCAGGAGAACGGCGTCACCATCCTGATCACCACACACCTCATGGAAGAAGCAGAACACTGTGACCGCCTGGGAATTTTGAACCGGGGCGAACTCGTCACCTGTGGTACTCCCGATGAACTGCGAGCCTCGGTCGGCGGCGACTGCCTGACCATCCAGGCCGAGCATCCCGATGAACTCGCCCGACTCATCACCGAGAAGTTCGGCGTTACCCCACAGCGCATCAACGCCAGCCTGCGTCTGGAACACACCCGCGGTCACGAATTCCTCAAAGATCTGATCGACGCCTTTCCCGACCAGGTCACTTCCGTTTCCCTCGGCAAGCCGACACTGGAAGATGTCTTCATCCATGAAACCGGTCATCAGTTCTGGCAGGCGGAGGAATCGGAATGAATCAGAACATGCCCGCTGACCACAAGCCCGCATTCGTCCTGCCGATCCTGACACTCGCCCACCGCGAGGTCGTCCGCTTTGTCAGACAGCGCACCCGCGTCATCGGAGCCCTGATCCAACCGGTCCTGTTCTGGATCCTCTTCGGAGCCGGACTTCGCGGATCGTTTCAGGCCCCCGCCTGGGCGCCTGCCGGCATGACCTATCAGGAATACTTCTTCCCCGGCGTCGCCGTGATGATTTTGATGTTTACCGCCATCTTCTCCACGATCTCGATCATCGAAGACCGCAAAGAAGGCTTCCTGCAGGGCGTTCTCGTCGCACCGGTTCCCCGCGCCTCGATCGTACTGGGCAAGCTGCTGGGCGGCACGATTCTGGCCGTTTTACAAGCTGTCCTGTTCCTTTTCCTGGGACCTTTGCTGAATCTCGTGGGACTGGCCCCCGACTTTGAAACAGGTGTCACCCTCTCCGGTCTGATTCCGTTGATTCTGTTTCTGTTCCTGCTCGGCTTCAGTCTGACCGCTTTAGGCTACCTCATCGCCTGGCCCATGGAATCGACACAGGGCTTTCATGCCATCATGTCGGTCTTCCTGATGCCCATGTGGCTGCTCTCAGGCTCCTTTTTCCCCGCGGGTGATTCGGGCTGGCTCTCGTGGATCATTCGCGCCAACCCCTTAACCTACGGCGTCACCGGTCTCCGCCGGATTCTGTCGTCTGCAGAAACGCTCCCGACAGCGCCCGGCAATCCGTCAATGATTGTCTGCCTGACCGTCACCGCCGTCGTGTGTATAATCTATGTAGTTCTTGCCATCTGGATGACCGGAAAGCGGGCCACCCGTAACGCCCGTTGAATCACACCGACCATCAAACGAGATTTGAAGTATTCAAAATGACTGAAACACCAAACAAACCTCCCCGCCGCATTCCGCTGATTCTGACGATTTCGCTCTGGGTTCTCGTCGCCGTCAGTGCCTTCGCCACCTGGCAGCTCAAGAAGCAGAGCGACCTGGCTCTCGAACAGCGCAAGGCCGAACAGGCGGCCCGGGCTGAGGCGGAAGAAAATACAGAAGAGACCGAAGAAATCAGCGTCAAAGGTCCCATCTGGCCCAAGGAAGGGATCGAAGATTTCACGCTCACTGAACGCAGTGGTAAAACCATCACGAAGAAAGACCTGCTGGGGAAACCCTGGGTCGCCTGCTTCGTCTTCACCCGCTGCGCCGGTCCCTGCCCCCGCGTCTCCGGCCAGTTCTACCAGCTGCAGAAAGATCTCAAAGACCTCGACTTCCGTCTGGTCACGATTACCGTCGACCCCAATCATGACACTCCCGAAGTCCTCTCGCAATACGCCGAGCTGATGGGCGCCGATCCCGAGAAATGGCTCTTCCTCACCGGCGACCAGAAAGAGATCTTCCACCTCATCGAAAAAAGTTTTCTGATGCCCGTGGAGGAAAATGTCGGCCCTGCCCGCAAGCCTGGCTTTGAAGTCATTCACACCACCAACGTGATGCTCGTCGGCCCCGATGGCCGCGTGCTCCAGAAGTTCAACGCCGTCAACGACGCTGAAATGGCCGAGCTCCGCCGCGAAGTCCGCAAGCTCGTCAAAGAAGAATCGAAAGACAAAACAGACTCAAAGAAGAAAGCAGAAGCCCCCGCCAAAGAAGAACCCAAGCCAGTCGCAAAGCCTCCGGCCAAAGCGGGTATGATCTCTTTGAGCACCTTGCTGCTCCCCCTGCTGCTGGCACAGTCTGAAACCGAATCCGCCCCCGCTGCCCCTACGGAACCGGTTGAAGTCGAAACGGAAACCGTCGAGACTGTCACCAAAGCAGGCCCAGCAGGTCAGGCTCCCGACTGGGTTATGCAACTCCCCACCGTCAACGCCGCTCTGAACGGACTGGCCACGATTCTGCTGATGGTCGGCTACGGATTCATCCGCAAAGGGGAACGGGAGAAACACAAGAAGACGATGCTCACCGCGTTTGGTACATCGGTCCTGTTTCTGGTCTTCTATCTGATCTACCACTTTGCCTTGCAGAGTTACACCGGCGATGCCTCCCGTAAATTTCAGGGAGAAGGCCTGATTCGCCCCGTGTATTATTTCATTCTGATCACGCACGTGGTCCTGGCCGCCGCGGTGCCTGTCCTCGCCTGGATGACAATCCGCCGCGGACTCAAACAGCAGTGGGAAGCACACCGCCGCATCGCCAAAATCACATTTCCAATCTGGCTGTATGTCTCCATCACCGGCGTGGTAATCTATTTCATGCTTTATCATCTGCCCGGAGCCGCCTGATCGAACCAGTAATCATTTGGCACAGCCCCGCCGGTCTGTTATCCTGATAATATCAAAGACGTTCCCGTTAACCGAGTTTCATCATCATGTGCAAACGATTTCGATTCCTGCGATCCTGTTTACTGGCCACAGCCCTGCTTGGCCTGTTCTCCAGTCCTGCGCTGATTCGTCCTGCTCAAGCCTGCCCGATGTGCAAAGAGCTGAACGAAACCGATGATCGCAAACCCCGGGCTTACATGTATAGCATCGCTTTCATGCTCGCCATGCCCGCCATGATCTTCAGCGGTTTCGGCGTTGCCTTCTACAAAATGAACCGCCGCGAACAGGATGCACTCCACAATTACGAAAACAACCGGGACCCGCAGCAGTCTGCCGCAGATCCCGGTTCGAATTCGATTATGGATTCAGATCGCTCGCACGATTAGTTCAAAGGCTGGCGACGCGGAGTATTCCAGACGGTCGCAGCCGATGGTGCAGGACGGAAAGCACCTCTCGCAGCAGCACTCCGTGAAGCAGAATCATCATAGGCGGATGTCGCCGGAGTCGCATTCAGCGAAGGAATCGTCTGCCAGTCGGAACCGGAATTTGAAGTCAGCTGTGGTACCTGTAGCATGGCAGGACTGGGAGGCAGAGCCGGACCAGAAATCGGATAAGTTCCCACACTGGCAGTGCTCGCGTATGAAGTCGTCGCCCCCGTTCCCCAGGAAGCAGCCGGCTGTGCAGTCACAGTAGGTGCCAGAGTCGGGTAGGCTCCCAGATCCAGCGACGTGGAAGACATCGGAGTCGGTGTCGGCACGGTCGAAGGAGCAGGTGTCGGTGTGGAAGGAATCACAGTTGGCGAAGGACTGATCATCGAAGGCAGTCCGTTCATACCATTCACACAATCCGTGCAGGTTGACTGAGGAGTCATCACCTGAACCCGTTTGCGAACCTGGTAAGGCTGACGCACGTAAGTGGTTTCCTGACGATAGCAGGTCTGAGGAATCTGCTTGGTCACCATTTTGGGAACCCAGACTCGCTGCCAGCAACCTTCATCCACGGTCACCTGACGATAAGTCGTCACAGGCACGTTCCGTGTCTGAGGAATCATACGGTATTCGGTACAGATAATGTCCTGGTAACAGATCTGCGGCGGAGGCGGAGTACACACGCCCGGGCAGCAGGAAGTGACAGGAGCACAACGACGGAAATAACGCCGGGCCAGTTTGCGACAACGATGTCCACAACGGCTGTGCTGCGGATAATAACAACCCATGCCACCACGGTTAAATAATCTGCGAAACAGATGCGCGTCGGCTTCGTTACTATCAGCAAAAATCAGAAACAGTGATGCGACTACAATGACATTTCGAATCCAGGGGGACATCGAAAAACTCCTTTTTTGACTAAGTGTGCTGAAAGGCACTCCTTGATTTCGTTCCTGTTTCAGACTCACTGAAACCTGGGTTCCCCGAATGAGGTTCCCGAACGAATAACCCACCGTTCTTCTTTATCGGCATAATCGTTAAAGTCGCTTTATTTTAAATTTCCGGAATTCCAAAATTCATTCACTCCCGGTACCGGTGACATTTACCCCCGTTTTTGAGAAGATAGGGAGATTGAATCCGGGCAGCACCACCTTGCTCGCACCTAACATCATTCTATTCCAGTACTTAACACACTAGAACACCCCCAAAGGAACCCCCATGGCAGACACACAACTGGCTCATATGGTCTATTTCACCCTCAATGACGGCTCTCCGGAAGCAATCCAGGCCATGGTGGACGCCTGTCACAAATATCTCAAAGATCATCCCGGCGTCGTCTACTTTTCCGCCGGCCAGCGTGGCCCCGAGTTCCAGCGAGAAGTGAATAATCAGGAATTTCACGTCGCTCTGAACGTGGTCTTCGACAGCAAGGAATCGCACGACATCTACCAGACCGCTCCCGATCACCTGAAATTCATCGAAGAGAACAAAGCCTCCTGGGCCAAAGTCCAGGTCTGTGACAGCTACGTCACCAGCTGATCCGCGACTCGCATTTCGCTCACAGCAGGGGAACCACCAGCGGCGTCTGGTATTCCGGATGGGGCACTACTTTGACCCGGGTCTGATAGACCTCGCTCAAACGCGCTTCCGTCAGAACCTCCGCCGCGGTTCCCAACGCAGCGATCTCGCCTCCGGCCAGTAACACAATCTGGTCGGCAAAACAGCTGGCCAGGTTCAGATCGTGAATTGTCAGCAACACCGTCAACTCCCGCTCATGGGCCAGATCGCGGATCAGTGACAGCACCTCTACCTGGTATTTCAGATCGAGGCCCGTTGTCGGCTCATCCAGGCAGAGTACCTTGGTCTGCTGAACCAGCGCCCGGGCAATCAGCGTCCGCCGCCATTCCCCGCCGGAGATCTCGGTAATCTTCTTCGCCCGCAGTTCTGTCAATCCGGTCTGCGCCAGCGCCGTCTCGACATGCTCCGCATCCTCTCCACTAAACGGCTGCACCCAGCCCCGATGCGCCGAGCGTCCCAGTTGCACGGTCTCTTCAATCGTCATCGGCCACTGAGGCATCTCCAGCTGTGGGGCCAGTGCCAGTTTCTGGGCCATCTCCCGTCGCGAGAGTCGCTGCACATCCTGACCTTCCACCAGGATCGTCCCCTGCTGCACTGCGATCAACTGAAACAGCGCACGCAGCAGGGTCGTCTTCCCCGACCCGTTGGGTCCGAGCAGCACCAGTACCTTACCCGGCTCCACTGCCAGTGAAACCTGATGCAGAACTTCCTGGTTGGGATAGCCGCACGTCACATTCTCCAGTTGAATTTCAGGCATGGGAAACCTTTCACATCGTCTGTCGGCCGCGGCTGATCAGCAGGAACAGAAAAAACGGACAGCCCATCAAGGCAGTCACCACACCCACCGGGATCTCCGTCGGCGCAATCACGGTCCGCGCCAGCGTGTCGGCAATCACCAGTAGTGTCGCCCCGAGTAACGCACTGCCCGGAATCAGCAGTCCGTGTCTCGGGCCCAAAAGAATACGCGTCATGTGCGGTGCCATCAGTCCCAGAAATCCGATCACCCCCGACACCGACACACAGGCCGCCGTACACAACGTGGCCGCCGCTAAAATCAACAACCGCACCTTACCGCTCGGCAGCCCCAGTGACATCGCCGTCTCATCCCCGAATGACAACAGATCCAAAGGCCGTGACAACATCCACAATAGACCGCCGCTCACCAGGATCACCGGACCGGCAATCGCGATTTCATTCCAGTGTCTGCCGGAAAAGCTCCCCAGCAGCCAGTTGAAAATCGTATTCAGCATCTCATGATTCAGAAACATGATCAGCGAAACCAGCGCTCCGGTAAAACTGCTGAGCGCCATCCCCGCCAAAATCAACGTCAACAGCGGCGCACTTCGTCCCAGGTTACTGAGCGAGGCAATCACAAACACAGCCCCGACAATCAGCATCGCCCCGCCAAACGCCGCCAGGATCAGCCAGGGCACCTGACCGGTGCTCGTGATGACTGTCACACTTCCCGCCAGACAGAGCAAAGCGAGTGTCGCCCCCAAAGCGGCACCGCTCGAAGCACCAATCACAAACGGATCGGCCAGCGGATTCCGAAACACTCCCTGAAATGCAGCGCCCGCAATCGCCAGCCCGGCACCGACACAAGCCGCCAGCACTACTCGCGGCAATCGGATCTGCCATAGAATCGTCTCGATCTGCGCGCCGGCTTCGGCGCCCGTCAGACCCTGCCAGATCTCGGACAGTGACAACTCCACCGCACCAAAATGAATTCCCACCAGCAGCGCCAGCAGCAGCCCTCCCAGGAACGGGAGTATCCGCCAGACAGCAAAACGGGGTTGCGTGGGTCTCACCTGCAGAATCCACTCTCAAGCTTAAGGATAGGAAAATGCCTCAGGGTACAACGCCTGTGCCAGTTTTTGAAGTCCCTGCACCACCCGCGGACCGGGCCGGGAAATCACATCGTCTTCAATCAGATACACGCGTCCCTCTTTTACCGCTGTCATGTCCGACCATCCCGGACGTTGACGCAGCTTCTCAAGCACCTCACGCGCGTCGCTGGGCCCCGCTTTCATGCGTGGTAGAACAATCACGTCCGGGTTGCGCAGAATCAGGGTCTCTTCACTCACCTGGGGATACGCAGGCTCCACATCCGCGAAGACATTCTCTCCCCCAGCCAGCGTGATCAACTCTCCGATAAACGAGTGCGGGCCGGCAGTCATCAACGGCTGATCCCAGACCCGGTAAAAAACTTTAGGCCGCTCCTCTTTCTGAAACGGTTTGATCTGCTTCTGTACTCCAGCGATCTCCTCCTTCAACCGGGCGATCAATTTCTGTCCCTGTCGAGAATGCCCGGTCGCCTGCCCGATTCCCAGCATCGCTTTTTCGATATCCGCCACCGACTGCGATTCCAGGGCCAACACTGGAATCTTGAGCGTCTCCAGTTGCGCCGCCAGCTGACGATGATAATCCCCGCCGGTCACAATCAGATCCGGCTGTAACTCCACCAGCGCTTCCAGGCTGATGCTGCCCGGGTTTGCCAGCGCTATCTGTTTCAGTTCCTCTGTCTCCGGCGGATAATTGCACAGCGACGTGCAGCCCACCATCTGCTCACCTGCCCCCAGCGCAAATAGCGTCTCCGTATGCGACGGAAGCAGCGAAATAATCCGCCGTGGCTGTTTCGCCAGCGTGACATCCCGCCCCTGATAATCTTTCACCGTCACCGGGAACGACTGCGCCTCCGCAACGACGTCGACTTCCGTCGCTTCCGAAGCAGCCGGCAGCTCAGACGCAGGTGCCTGCGCCCCCTGCTCTGTCTGTGATGCAACCGAACCCGCTTCCTGCGTACCACAGCCCGCCGACCAGGTCAGCGTCAGTAAGAACAGGATCAGTTTCAATTCGAATTGATGTTTCATATCAGTGTCTGTTTCTATTTCTTTTCGCGGGGAACAGCCCCATTAGTCCCTATCGTAGATCAGCCCGGAATGTCCGACAACGAACATTCCGCAGCTGACTACGTTTTCAGTCATCTTTTCCTATGATTCACACGTTCAGACGCGTGACAGCCACCGGGCCCGCAGTTGCTGCGCCGCCGCGACCATGTTCTCCAGCGAGGGTTTGACTTCCTCCCATTTGCGGGTCTTCAGGCCGCAATCAGGATTCACCCACAACTGGCGGGGCTGCAAAACTTCGAGAGCTTTCTCCAGCAGGTACTCAATCGACTCCACCGTCGGCACCCGGGGCGAATGAATGTCATATACGCCGGGTCCGATTTCATTCGGATACTGATACTGCACGAACGCATCCAGCAGCTCCATATTACTCCGTGAAGTCTCAATCGAAATCACATCCGCGTCCAGAGCCCCGATCGCTTCGATGATATCGTTGAATTCCGAATAGCACATGTGCGTGTGGATCTGGGTTTCGTCTTCCACTCCCGCCGAGGCCAGCCGGAAACAGTCCACTGCCCACTGCAGATACGCGTCCCAGTCGGCTTTCCTGAGCGGCAGACCTTCCCGGATCGCCGGTTCATCGATCTGAATCACCCGGATGCCGCTCGCTTCGAGATCGAGCACTTCATCCCGGATCGCCAGCCCGATCTGCTGGCAGGTCACGCTCCGTGGCTGATCGTCTCTGACAAACGACCATTGCAGAATCGTCACCGGCCCGGTGAGCATGCCCTTCATCAGCTTCTCGGTGCAGGACTGTGCATAAGCAGTCCACTTCACGGTCATCGGCTCTTTTCGCAGCACATCACCAAAGATCACGGGGGGCTTCACACACCGGGAACCATAACTCTGCACCCAGCCATGCTTCGTCGCGATGAAGCCTTCCAGCTGTTCGCCGAAGTATTCGACCATGTCGTTCCGCTCCGCTTCGCCATGCACGAGCACATCCAGACCGATCTCTTCCTGGCAGCGAATATCACTGGCGATACAGTTCTTGAGAAACTCCTCATACGCCGCTTCCTGCAGTTCCCCTTTCTTGAACGCGGCCCGCGCCTTGCGGATGTCGTCAGTCTGCGGGAACGAACCGATGGTCGTCGTCGGAAACAAAGGCAGCTGCAGTTCGTGCGTCTGGATCGTCTGCCGCTCCGGATAAGGAGACTGCCGTCGCAGCATCTCTTCCGTCACCCCGGCACAGCGTTCCTTGACCTCCGCACGATGCACGCGCTCCGACTTCCGTCGGGATTCCATCTTCTCGTCGTACCAGGCCAGTTCCGCAGCCACTGATTTCCGTCCGCCATTGATGGCTCGCGTGATCAGGTTGATCTCCTCCAGCTTCTGCTGCGCGTAAGCCAGCCACTGGCGCACCTCGGGATCCAGTCCCGACTCCAGCGACAGATCGACGGGCGTATGCAGCAGCGAACAGGAAGGACCGATCAAAACGCGATCTGTCCCCAGCCGTTCCACGACGGTTTCCACCAGCGAAATCGAGCGGCTGACATCGTTCTTCCAGATATTCCGCCCGTCAACGACTCCCAGCGAGAGTGAAAGTTCTTCCGGCAGTTGGGCCAGCACGTCTTCCAGCTGTTCTGGTGCCCGCACCAGATCGATGTGCAGCGCTTCGACCGGCAGCGACACCGCCGTCGACAGGTTCTCTTTCAGATCACCAAAATACGTGGCCAGCACAATTTTGAGCTGGTTCCCATTGATCGACAGCCGATCGTAGGCCCGCTGAAAGGCCGTCCGCTGGGCTTCCGTCAGATCGAGCACCAGGCAGGGTTCGTCAATCTGCACCCACTCCGCCCCGGCTGCCGCCAGTTCCGCAAGTACTTCCGCATATACAGGCAACAGTGCATCGAGCAGGCTTAAGGGATCGATATCCGCCTCCCAGGTCTTCCCCAACAACAGAAACGAAACCGGCCCCAGCAGCACCGGACGCGTCTCGATCCCCAGGGCTTTCGCTTCCAGGTACTCCGTGATCGGTTTCCGCGAAGCGAGCTGGAACTGCAGATCCCCCTCAAACTCAGGGACCAGGTAATGGTAGTTCGTATCAAACCATTTGGTCATCTCCAGTGCCGCGACACCTTCGGTTGAGGCGGTCACCGACTGTCCCCCCTTACCACCCCGCGCCATCGCGAAGTAAGTCGCCAGGTCAACTTCTTCCCCCGACCATTCAAACCGCCGGGGAATCGCACCGACCAGCGCCGCGGTATCCAGTACCTGGTCGTAAAGAGAAAAATCGTTGGAGGGAATGTGCGCGATTCCCGCCTGCTGTTGTCGTTTCCAGTTGGTTTCACGCAGTTCACGACAGACATTGTGTAATTCCGCTTCCGAAATTTTTCCGGACCAGAATTTTTCAACGGCCCGTTTCAGTTCTCGTTGTACGCCGATACGGGGAAATCCAAGATTGGTAGCAATAGCCATCTGCTGGCTCCTTTCAAAGTGTATTGATAATTATTGTGTTAGTAAGCGTTCCGCCACCGCGCGTACCGGGAGCGCACGTGACATCGGTGCGTACCGGCAGCGGCGACGTGTCTGTGAAAGTTTTGAAAGCAGCGCGCACGTTGTGCGCAGACCTTCCCTGAGTTCACAGACCGTGAAAAAACAAAAAGCGATCGAGATCAGACTAAGCGCGCTGATCTTTGACGGAGCACTGCAGACAGGAACCGCGCCGGCACGATTACCGGCGCAACCTCAAGGCGCGCAGGCAGAAACCGAACAGGGATCTGACGGGGTTTACAGGCATTAACACTCGCGCAGGATCGAACACACAATCGAGAACGAGGGCCGCGCACTCAACTCGCGGTGCGCGCAGCAGCAGTGCCAGTCTTAGACCAGGCGCATGTCAGACTCTGCATCATCGGCGTCTCCAACCCGTCTGTATTCGGGCGAGACATACAGTCGGTCACACCAGTGGACGCGCTGCATGTAGAGAGTCATAGCTGTTTTCCTGTGAAAACGAAACAAAGCCAGGAAGTGAAACGAAGCGTTCAACGTCTCATCAATTCCAACGGACAGCGAGCTTAACAGTCGACACAAGATTCGTCAACTTGAAAATCAGTCAAAACGATCAGTCGGTGTGAGAACCGAATTTGACATGCAGACACACGAAACAGAAACTGGTTCCAATCCAGTTAGTACTGTCTCAAACAGTCGCTGCGATTTTCTGTGTATTGCTTGATCATTTTTATGAACCACGAAAGGCACGAAACACACGAAAATATTCTGTTCGCAGTACATTTACATTGGTGTCATATTTTAAGAGTCCCGCGCCTTGACTATCGAGCCAATTTGATCTCAACACCGAAGAGAGGGTAGGCCCGAATGCAATTCGGGCCGAGCGCAGCGAGCAGGAAACTGACAGTGATGTCTCATGTTTTCAGAGCACCACTCCGCTGCTGACCAAAGTCAAATCGGTTTCTGCTTTCTCCATTGCCAGAGTGCTCTGACAGTTTCCTGTTGTCTCCGACAACCCCGAATTACATTCGGGGATACCCGGCTGACACGCGAATCAGAAACTGGTTCTTGACACATTTTTATGATCCGGATTCCGATCGAAGCTGATCAATCAGTTCCTGGGCTTCGGGAGTTGAAAACCATCCCAGCCGGTCACCAAGACCATCAATTGGGTTGTAGTCGCCGATGAGTGATACACCACTTGCGTCGGGCTTGATGCGCAGGTAGCCCGCCACCCATTCTTTTTTTGAGTTCACGGTTTGGGCAAGCGCAGCGAGTTGTTGATTCAGTGAGACAGTCTCAGAGTCATCTTCATAGTCGCAGAAGACGCACGTCTCGGACTCATCACGGAATTTGCAGTGACAGTCGGGTGATGTGCAACAATACATAGTGAGCTCCGATATCACCCCATCTGCAATATCCTCGATCTCGGTCTCATGGAGCGCCAAGAACCAGCGGCCGTATTTCCTGTCTCCTGCGGGGAAGTATGTGAATTCAAACGGTCGGTTATCCCCGCCAACCCACCCGCCGCAAATTGCACCCACTTGAATTGCATCCTCGAAGTCGATCGGCATGTCATCGGGATCGCGCTCGGCTTCGTCGATGACTTCTCGTACCTCGCGCAACGATTCGCGGAGTTCGTCTGGAATCGGAACTTTACGTTGATCCTTTGGTCGTGGATTACATTGACGCATGGTACGGCATTCAGAGTATCACTTGAATCAGATTGGGAATATAAAGTGAGCAAGTCACATTGAGCACCATTCAATTTCCGGGGAACTTCATGTCATGATTCAAACATCAAACATTAGATATGAATATCAGGAATGGCCGTTCGAAAAGCCTGAATATCACTTCTTAGTTTTAGATATCTTTGTCTGGCTCATAGGGTTTCCGATTGTTGGCCTGGTGCTGATCATGCCTGTTCAACTACTGATACGTCTGGTGGTAGATAATAATAGTATTTTTATTATCAGAGTACTGGGACTTATTACTATTCTTGTCACGATGATCTTTGGATTCAAAAAGATACTTCAAAACCGTAGAGATCAGTACGAAAGTTGGTTGGAAGAGAAAGAATTGCATGAAAAGGAAGTAGCAGGAGCGTATGCAGAAATATTTACGATCACCAATATTATCCAATATTGGCCAATTGAAGAAGAAGGAGAGCCCGTAAAAGGCTATCTGATAAGAACCTAGGAAAATGAATGGTTTTATATCATTTCAGATGATTTATATGATTTTGATGTAGATTGTTTCCCCAAAAGCCAAGTGACAATCATTAGAGCTCCATTATCAAAATATCTGCTGGAAATAATGACACAAGGGAGAGAAGTCGAGTATATGGAAACTGTCAAACTTGATCAGTTTATTGACGACTACAACTATCATGATATTCGTTTTGATATCCTGGCCCCTGGATTATGCCAAACACTACAGGCAAGCCTGTTAGAGGATGGAACATAAGCTGCATTGATTTTGTGCAGGAAAAGACAAAAGACCGGCCCCCTTTTCTGTTCCATCATCATACATTTGTCGTCATTCCCATGACCTTGCCCCCAACTCTGTACCAGTTGGAATGCGAGTGAACAAGGTTTTTTCAGCCACCCCAAATGGGTAGGCCCGAATTGCATTCGGGCCGAGCGCAGCGAGCAGGAAACTGACAGTGAGGTCTCACGTTTTCAGAGCACCACTCCTCTGCGGACCAAAGTCAAATCGGTTTCTGCTTTCTCCATTGCCAGAGTGCTCTGACAGTTTCCCGTTGTCTCGGACAACCCCGAGTTCCATTCGGGGATACCCGGCGTTTTCTGTATTTTGATTGCCCATTTGATGAACCACGAACGACACGAAAAACTCTTCTATATCTTTGTATTACTTTTACATCTCTTCATCCATAGTTTGCTGGGCCAATTCAACTCGCCGTGAGTGGTCTTTGTCAGCAATTAGTTCTTTGATACCTATACACACTGCCGTCCAACCATTCCGATTAGTGTAATCGTTTTTAAATTCATCCGATGACTGAAGATAGTGGTGCCATGTTTCTAAATCGAATCCAAAATCCTGCCCCGTCAATTCTCGAAGATACTGCAATGCTCTTCTCATTGCATCAATTCGATCTTCTTCTTTTGCCAAGTCGCTTGGCACCCCGCAGAGCGCACCTCCCAGGTTTAAGACGTACATTTGCAAACTTCTTATTCGACCCAGACCATATGTCCGCATTACCGACCTCATAACTTATAGAATAATTATCAAAGCCCCCTTTTCTCTTCACCCTTTTATGTCTTCATACACTTCAACACAACGAAATAAATAATCGCCAATAAAGGGGACAGAACAAATCTGTATCGCCTCTTTATTCAACCGTTTAGGAATCCACTCACTCTGCATACGACCGCAGCAGACCACAGGCTGGGCAACGATAGGTAGAAATCTTTCTCGTTCCGGATTCGTCGATATGAATCGTCTGAGTTCTGTTCTTTAACTTCATCCCGAAAAAAGTGTCGCCTGCACTTTCGGGATCACCTGGATGCCACACCGTTTGCAGGGCTCCCAGAAAGGTATTATCCGGGACAAATCCTTTTTCCATCTCCGTTTCGCAGTCAGGGCACCGTGGTATTATACTCATTAGAATCTCCAGTAAGTCATGTTGTTAAACAGGCCGACTGAAGTTGAACGCAAGCGGACCACCTTTAGATCACGGAAATTTTGAACGGCAGATAAAAAAGTCAAGCCCTGCTTTTATCCCAACCCCAAAAACTAAGCGTGCAACATTCTTTTACGAAGATACCATATCCCAATCAGCAGTAAGACCAATAGATTCAATCCAATCAGAATTGCCATTGTTGTTGAGTTACTGCTGAGTCCACGCTCTGACTGCGGTAGATTTGCAGGAAGGGGTTTGATCCAGACAGCTTCTCCTGATGAAGTGTCCTGGATGGCGATGTTGTCAGGGACATCGAAGTCTGCATAGGTAAACACGTCATCCGCAACGGGCTCGTTGACGGACTGCCATTCCAGATCAACAGTGAAGACTTCATTCGTACCTGAATAGGGTCCCATGAAAAGTTTCCGCTCCACATGGACGGGAACCCACACCTCCGACTCTTTTTTCCAGGTTGTAGTATTCTCCCACTCTGGAATCCAACTGGAATCATCTTGCACATCCTGCAGCCTGGTTGATTCGCAAAGAAATTTCGTGGGACTGAAATCTTTTTGAACATCAACCGTTAGAATCCATCGCGTGACTTCGTCGTGTTCTGTGTCCGTGTAGGTCCAGATCAGATTCCAGATCGACTCTGATTTTTTCTCCACAGAAACGACTGACAATGCATGATCGGGGTCAAGCTTATCCAGTATCTGGTCCAGTGAGTAGCCCATATTCACCGAATAGATATCAAACAGGGTGGGACATCTGTAGTCGATATACTCCGTTACGCGGCGGTCCGGAAAGCTGCTGGCATTACCAATTGCAATTAACGGCTGGAAAGATTGCCAAATGGCGATTTTTGAACCATTGTCACTGAACATCTTGGTCAGCGTTCCCTGTTTCATCTGTGCGGTCGCCTTCGCGATCGTCTTATCGCCTAAGGGATGCTCAATGGTTTTTGAGTCCACAGTCCACCCGGGACGAGTCACATCAAATCGCACTCTAGTGCCATCGAAGGCGAGTATCCCAGAGACCGCTCCGGACAGATTATTTTCAGGCTCCCCCCTGATCTCCATGTTGAGAGAACCCTGATAAGTCGCCAGTCCCGATTTCAGACTTTGACAATGCTCTCGAATTCCACTCAAACAAAATTCAATCCTGGCTGCATCATTATCCTGTTCAGGCAAAACATTCTGTGCGAACGAAGTTTGCACGCCAGAAAAAAAGATGATCAGCAGCAGGTTAAGCAGAAGATATCGCATGGTGATTGAGCAACCTTTTTTCAATTGAGCGAGGTGCGCGTAATTCAATTCAGTCTCTCACCTCACCTGCCAACACTACTTCCCAAAACAACCGCCCATTAGTATACCACCCATCCTCAACAACCGCAGCAACAACTAACTCAAGTCCGTCATTTTCTCTCAAACCCTGTCGCGCATCAAAAAAGGGACCACCGGCCGGTGGTCCCTTTTAGAGGCATTCCATATTGTTGCAGACGAATCAGCCCCGGGTCACATTTGAGACCCGCTGACTATTCATGATAAAACGACTGTGGGGGTTTGAATTTTGAGTCGAGTTGAAATTCGAATGTCGATTCCGGCGCTTTGACTGAGGCAGCCTGGATAATCGCATGCGGCTTGAACAGGTTATAGCCCGGGGGAATCTGTTCTTTCATCCCGACCCCACCCTGTTGGGAATCGGGAGGAATCGGAGACCCGTCCGGCAGGGTGATCTTCGAGAAGGTCACACCGTACTCCCCGGGAGGGCAACCCGGATTCGAATGGTAGTCCGTCAAAGTAAACTTGCCCGCCTCATCGGTCAGGCCAAAAGCGCCATTCCCTTTCGTTCCGCCCGTAGGATGAAATTCCACCATCGCACCAACCAGCGGTTCTCCATCCATCGTCACGGATCCCGTAACAGGAATCATATCAATGTCGGGACCGGAAGCCGAACCGCCGCAACCGGAAAGAGCAGCAGACATCACCGCAAAAAGGATCGCGATTCCTCGAGTCAATTGACGCATCGTATCTAAGCACGCGCTCATGTTGTTCCACCAGAGTAAGAAGTAGCAGGATTGATTAAGAGAAAAGAGTCCGACGCTCACGGATTTCCTCATCCGTAAGCATCAGACATATCGGAAAACAAATTCCCTGATCAGAATTCACCAAGCACCTGGCCGTCTTTGATTCTGGAGAGGCCGGTGCGGATAGAAGCATCGACGTTCTCGCTGAGAAAACGCACTGCACCATCGGCAAGCAGAATCATACAACCGCCGACGTGGGCACTTCCGGGCATACTGTAAGATCCCAGTACGCCGGGACGTTCCGTCATTGGAGGAGTCCAGGAGCAACAGAGCCAGTAGTTGATTCCCCGGCTGTGACCCAGGTTGACGCCATTTCCGGCATAAACGCTACAGCCCCAGTAGTTACCGGTTCCATCACGCACCTGGCGAGTCGTTTCGCAGACCATGACGGTGTTGCTTGTGCCATCTTTGATCTTCGAGATATCAGAATCGGAATTCTCCCCGAAGAGAGCTCTCGTGGTAGCTCCTTCATTTCGCCACAACGCCCAGGGGCCCGTACCGGAGGTGACACTGAACCCGTAGTTGGTCATGGCACTTCCCGAGACACCACAGCCGTAGTTGGGAGACACAGCATTGTAGGTCTGGTTGTTGTCATCACTCGGACAATTGAAAACGGCGATGACCTTTTTCGTCAGCTCCATATTCGCGGTGATGTCAGCAGACGCGCCCATCACTGTTCCCGCACTGTTTGAAGACCACCCGCTAAACGTACTGTTGCGTTGAGCGGCACTGAAGTTGAACTGATTATAGAGTGCAGTCTGTTCGATGTAGGGCAGCAGCAGCGTCCAACCTGTTTGATTCAGGATCGCATCTCCGGCCTGCGTCCAGACCATGGCATTGTTGGCACTTGAGTAGGGAAACTTGCTGTGTGCATCGTGATAGTTGTGCAACGCCAGTCCAAGCTGCTTCATATTGTTCTTGCAGGTGGAACGGCGGGCGGCTTCGCGCGCCTGCTGTACGGCAGGCAGCAGCAATGCAATCAAAATAGCGATAATTGCAATTACCACCAGCAGTTCAATCAGAGTAAAACCCTTCTTGTTGTGTATGGTCCTCGACATCAAATAACTCCCTCTTAAAATTCACAGGTTTAGAAATAAATCCACAGGATTAGAAAGTACAGAAGCTTGATATGTGTGCTGGATTAGTTTTGTGATGAAGGTATTGAGAAGGCTTCTCACAAACGGAGGTCTATCGCGTATTGGAGGGTCACTTATTGGAGGGAAAACAGCTCGTTTATTTTAATTATTTATTAAACAATGGTTAAGCCACTGATTCAATACCAAATTCTAAAATGAACATCGGTTCCCCGAATTAAAAGGGAGTCGCCAACAAAACGGAGCTGACTCCTGCCTCACCATCTGAATCACCGTTTCCGGAAAAGAAAAGGGGACTTGCAGAATGGTACAAGGACTAGTTTTCCAATAAGTAACTCTTGTTCGTGTCCTGATGTAGTTGTGGATGAGATGTAGCAAGAGGACATTCAACGTGAGGCTCGAAGAGAGGTCTTCAGCAAGAGGGGACAGAGCACCATGTTCCGGAACACAGTAATGCAAAGCATGTGCCGTCGCAGGTATCAAAAGGAGTAGATAAAATTCTCAGTTTACCGGACATGAGGCATCGAGACACAAACTGTTACCCATGCTTCACTTATGCGAACTTGTATTTCGTCGTCTCAGAATGGGTAGTCTTTGAGACATTGAAGGAGAACTTCGTGAGTGCCATAACTTTTTGATGATTGCCAATTAATTTCGCACCAGAGTTCAACGGAATCATAGGATGTTGAACTCTCTAATACAGGCGGTTATCGCCAGCTGCGTTGGTTTATCTCTTTTCAACAGCCACAGAGAAAACGCTTTCGTTGGAGCCCCGCCTGCCATTTTCCCCAATTCTTCACGCGCATCAAAAAAGGGACCACCGGCTGGTGGTCCCTTCGAGGGTGCATTCCATTTTGTCGCGGACGAATCAGTCCCAGGTCAGTGAACCTGAGCTCTGGTATTCGGTCACGCGGGTTTCGAAGAAGTTCTTTTCCTTCGAAAGGTCCATGGTTTCGCTCATCCAGGGGAACGGATTCGAAGAACCGTACTGGGCGGGCAGACCGATACGTTCCAGACGACGGTCAGCAATGTGCTGCACGTATTCGCGGAACAGATCGCCGTTCAGTCCCAGAATCCCGGTGGGCAGACAGTCTTTAGCGTACTCGATTTCGAGTTCGGCCGCATACTTGACGCGATCGATGATGGTCTGCTGAAACTCGGGAGTCCAGACTTCCGGGTTTTCCTGCTTGATGCCGTTGATCAGGTCGATCCCGAAGTTCAGGTGAATGGTTTCGTCCCGCAGGATGTACTGGAACTGTTCCCCGATTCCAGTCATCATGTTGCGGCGATGGAACGAGAGCACCATCACGAAACCGGTGTAGAAGAACAGACCTTCCATGATCAGGTAGTAGCCAATCAGGTTCTTCAGGAATGCCTGAGTTCCTTCGAAGGAATCGGTGGAGAAATCAGGATCCAGAATTTCGGAAGTCAGTTCCATCTCCAGCTGATCTTTTTTGGCGATCGCAGGTACTTCGTGGTACATGTTGAAGACCTCAGACTCGTTGAGTCCCAGGCTTTCCACGATGTACAGGAAGGTATGCGAGTGCACGGCTTCTTCAAACGCCTGACGCAGCAGGTACTGACGGCATTCAGCGTTGGTCACATGCTTGAAGATGGCCAGCACGATGTTGTTGGCCACCAGGCTCTCTGCAGTCGCAAAGAATCCCAGGTTCCGCATGATCACAAACCGCTCGCCTTCGCTGAGCTTGCTGGAACGCCACATTTCGATGTCCTTGGTCATTCCGACTTCGGTGGGCATCCAGTGGTTCGCACAGCCATTCAGGTAATGTTCCCAGGCCCAGTGATACTTCAGCGGCATCAGCTGGTTGACATCGACCTGCGAGCAGTTAATCAGTCGTTTTTTATCCGCCTTGAAGCGGCCCGTGGGGGTATCTCCTACGGGAGTCAGTGAAGGAGAACCGGATGTATTGGAATTGAGAATTGTCATCATAACACCTCATTAAAATCCATTTGGAAAAGTAACGTTAGCACAAAGTTGGTCACGAGTATCAGACAGCCAATTACTGGCAAGCCTCACACTCGCCATCTTCCAGGTTACAGGACTGACCGGGAGTGACGATAGTTGCAGCAGCAGCACGTTCCACCTGGATGTCGCCGGAAGCACTGGCGTTCTTCATCCAGCGAGGCTGAATGCCGAACTTGTTGACGTCCACGGTTGATTTCTCAACCTGGGTGGCTGCCAGCGTTCGCAGGTAGTACGTTGTTTTCAGACCACGTTCCCAGGCCAGCATGTACATTTCATGCAGTTTCTTCCCGGATGGTTCTGAGAGGTACAGGTTCAGTGACTGCCCCATGTCGATCCATTTCTGGCGATGGGCCGCACATTCGATAATCCACTTGGGTTCCACTTCGAATGACGTCAGGTAACGGGCCTTCACATCATCGGGAATCCGTTCAATTTCGACGACCGAACCATCGTAGTACTTGAGAGCTTCCAGCATGTCCGCATCCCACAGGTCGAGGGCTTTCAGATCGTCCACCAGTTGACGGTTGACCTGGGTAAACTCACCAGACAGGTTGCTCTTCACATACAGATGCTTGTAGGAAGGCTCAATCGACTGTGACACACCGATAATCGTGGAGATGGTTGCCGTAGGGGCGATTGCCATCACGTTACTGTTACGCATGCCGTTCGCAGCGATCGAATCACGAACACGCTGCCAGTCCAGACGGGTCTGACGATCCACGTCAATCGGCACGCCCCGCTCTTTCTCGTAGAGGTCGAGCGTATCGATCGGCAACAGGCCCCGTTCCCACTTGGAACCATGATAGGAACCATAGCGGCCCCGTTCTCCGGCGAGTTCGGACGAAGCCAGAATCGCGAAGTAGGAAATGGCTTCCATGCTGGCATCGGCGAATTCAACCGCCTGCATGCTGGCATAGCTGATTCCCTGGGCAAGCAGCGCGTCCTGGAAGCCCATCACGCCCAGACCGACGGGACGATGACGGGTGTTGGAGTTGCGTGCTTCGGCAGTCGGGTAGTAGTTGATGTCGATCACGTTGTCGAGCATCCGCATCGCAGTGCGAACCGTTTCTTCCAGCATGCCCAGGTCGAGCTGACCATCGACGATGTGCAGCTTGAGGTTGACGGAACCCAGGTTGCAGACCGCGGTCTCATCACGGGAGGTGTTGAGCAGAATCTCGGTACAGAGGTTACTGCTGTGAACCACGCCGGTATGATCCTGCGGAGAACGGATGTTGGACGGATCTTTCCAGGTAATCCAGGGATGACCGGTTTCGAACAGACGGGTCAGCATCTTCCGCCACAGTTCGACGGCAGAAACCTTCCGGAACAGTTTGATCTCGCCGGTTTCGGTCATCTGTTCGTATTCGACGTACCGCTTTTCGAAATCGTGACCGTAGAGGTCATGCAGATCGGGTACACTGTCCGGGCTGAACAGGGTCCATTCGGCGTCTTCGCGAACGCGACGCATAAACAGGTCGGGAATCCAGTTGGCGGTGTGCATGTCGTGAGTACGACGACGATCATCGCCGGTGTTCTTCCGCAGATCGAGGAACTCTTCGACATCCAGGTGCCAGGTTTCGAGGTAGGAGCAGACAGCCCCTTTCCGCTTGCCACCCTGGTTCACAGCCACAGCCGTATCGTTGACCACTTTCAGGAACGGAATCACGCCCTGGCTCTGGCCGTTGGTACCACTGATGTGCGAGTTGGTCGCCCGAATCTGAGTCCAGTCGTTCCCCAGTCCGCCGGCCCACTTGGAGAGCTTGGCATTGTCGGAAACACACTTGAAGATATGATCCAGGTCGTCATCGACGGTCGACAGATAACAGGAGCTCAACTGCGGGTGCAGTGTGGCTGAGTTGAACAGAGTCGGCGTCGCAGAGGTGAAGCGGAAGGTTGAAAGAATATTGTAGAACTCAATCGCCCGTCCGGTCGGATCGTCCTGCTCCTGGATTGCCAGGCCCATGGAAACACGCATCCAGAAATACTGAGGTGTTTCAATGCGACGGCCGCCAATGTGCAGCAGGTAACGGTCAAAGATCGCCTGCAGTCCCAGGTACTGGAACAGGTGATCCCGCTTGGGCTCGAGAGCCAGAGCGATACGATTCAGGTCAAAGCTGAGCAGATCGGGGCTCAGACGTTTGGCTTCGATGCCGTCGTTCAGGAACTGCTGGAACCGATCGACGTACAGCTGATTCAGCTCATTTACGTCCGCGGGAGCATTCCCCAGAGCGTCGTTGTAAATGATCTTCAGCATCAGGCGTGAAGCAACGGTATCGTAAGCGGGATCCCGTTCGATACGGGTCCGGGCTGCCAGAATCATGGCGCGATACAGTTCTTCTACGGAGATACCATCGAAGATGGAACGCATGACTTCTTCCAGCAGGTCTTCTGCTGAGCAGTCCCCTTCCAGGCCGCGACAGGCTTCCGACAGGCGGGCCAGAATTCGTGATTCGTCAAAGGGAACTTTCGTGCCGTCTTTGAGGACCACGTGGAAACGAGGTGCGGAAGACTTGACGGTATCTGCATCGTCTTCCAGCTCTGAGGAACCACGCAGGGCCCGCAGTTTGGCGCGTTCAGCACGATAGACGATGTAGCGACGGGCGATCCGGTAGTGCCCGCGACGCATCAGCATCATCTCGACGACGTCCTGAATCTTTTCGACTTCAATGCCTTCATCACTGCTGGCTGCTGAAGAAATTTCGTTGGCCACTGTCTCGACCATCTCCGGAATTTCCATCCGGATTTCATCATCGAGTGGCTGATTTTCCGCGAGATTCAATTCTGCACGAAAAGCGTTGGAGATTGCTCGACCGATCAACGAAGCATCAAACGGAGCTTTGCGCCCCCCGCGCTTCCTGACGATCCATTCTGTTTGCGCTCGAATCATTCGATTGCCTCCTTAAAATGGAATGCTAAAAATCCGGCTGTGTCCATGCCGACAGCAGCTTAGGTGTATCCAAAAGATGTGTGGTGAGATGATCTGCAGTGACACCCCCAGTGACACTACATGAAGTGCTCTCGCTTCTCATTGCCAGAAATGACACAACAGAAAAGACAGGAAACATAAAGAGAATGGAGCAGGCAGGCAGCATTTACGCATTGCATGAACTGGCAACTCCGTTTGCTCTTACAGAACCCTCACTGATCTGAAATTCAATTTCTGAACAATAACCGCATGTGAGAGTCGAGGCTCCAGCAAGTCCCTGTCAGACAGGTTTTTCGAGTCATCAGCAGACACGTTGAGCACTCTGAAAAGCGACAAAAACGTGGCCCGCAACGATCCGGAGATTTACCATCCCAAGGCTTGTGAAAACCAACTTCTTTTTGACCCAGAACGGAACAACTGTGTACTGTTTCGTCTGTGTCACTCACTCATAACACCCAATATAGTGTGTATATTTCAGTAGTCAATACTAAATGTTGGACATCGTCCAAAGATGTCAAGAATCATTAACCAGACTCATCAAAAGCCTGTATTTGTAGAAATTACACACAAATTTCATTCAAATCCAACCCCGAACTCACGAAAAAAATCAAAAGAATCTTTTCCGAATCCGCCCATCGTCAAACTCACCGATCCCCCTGCATCTTGCAAAAAGAGACCAGCTGAATAGAGGGCAAACGGGGCGAACTCACCATTCTTCATCAGAACTTAATCCCCACTGAATTTGCAGGAACGCAACGGCTGAACCAGGAACCTAACGTCCCAACAACCCCCACCGCCGGGCGAGACTCTGCATCAACAGGCCGAAGAACTCTCCCTTGGAGACCACCGGCCGCGTTTTCCAGACGTTGAACTGCACGCCTTCCACATGATCCAGGATCCTCAAGCCTCCCCGCGCAAACAGATCGATATCCACCTGCAGACGGCCCGGCAGGCGGGGCACCAAAGGTAATCCGTCCCTCAGATATTTACGCGCCCGTTCAACCTCAAACGCCAGCAGACACTGAAAGGCAGAGTTAAATTCACGGTTCTCTAACTGCTCCCGGCTATAACCGAACTGGCGTCGATCCTCCGCGGGCAGATAGATGCGACCGATCTCATAATCTCGGGCCACATCCTGCCAGAAATTCGCGAGTTGCAGGCCAGTGCAGATCGAATCGGACCACGCCAGGTTCTCCTCGGTCACCGATCGGCACAGATGCAGGACCAGTCGTCCCACCGGATTGGCACTTCGCTGGCAGTACTCCAGCAGTTGTGCGAAGGTCTCGTATTCCTGTACCCGCTGATCCTGTTCGAACGCCTGAATCAGATCATCAAAGGCCTGCTGAGGCAGATCGAACTCAACAATCGTCGGCGTCAACGCAATGAAGACCGGGTGCAGTTTGACCGTCTCTGAGCCATGTTCCTGTCCTGCCTGAGGCAGTCCGGCGTAACAGGCTTCAAGCTGCGACCGCCACCAGCTGAGCAGCGCCAGTGATCGCTCTGCTCCTTCGATTTCATCCCCCAGATCATCGGCCCAGCGGCAGAAAGCATACACGTTGAAGAAGTGCGTGCGTAACTCACGCGGCAGCACCCAGGAGACGACGGGGAAATTCTCGTAATGCCCCAGCGCGATCCGCCGACAGTAGGCCTGTGCCTCCGACAGGGAAACTGGAGCATCCGTCCCCTCAAAATAGGCCGAATCCGGTCCCCAGGCTGCTAATTCGTGCTCAAATACCGTCATTTAGCCGGAAGTTCCCAAACGCAGGGCTCCAGTTGATTAACAATCGCCGGTCAACTGGATAACCTGTAGAAATATGACTCAGCCGCTATAATATGCGAACCGCAGGCTGTGGTTCGCCGAGCTCTGTTTGTGACCGCCCGGTCCCCTCACCGGCTTGAATGTCAGCAGCAATCAGCTCCGATTTGACAGGCGCTTCACCGTTTCCCCCTGCCAGCTTTCAGGGATACAGCCCCGACAGCGGGAAATCAAGCGAGTGAACCGGCTCCCGTCGAATTCAAACTGAAAACGATTCCTTTGGATAATATAGATTCATCATGGCCATACCCAAAATTGCCATCGTCGGCCGCCCGAATGTAGGCAAAAGCTCGATCTTTAACTGGATCGCCGGACACCGGATCGCGATTGTCGATCCGACCGCCGGCGTGACCCGCGATCGCGTCACGTACCTCGTACATGAAAAAGAACGCTACTTCGAACTCGTCGATACGGGGGGCATCGGCATTACCGACAGCGACGATCTGTCGGAAGACATTGAACGCCAGATCCAGGTCGGCATCGACGAAGCAGACCTGATCCTGTTTGTCGTGGATGGTTCCATGGGCCTGGCCCACCTGGACGAAGAAGTCGCCCAGCGGCTCCGTTCCATCGAAAAGCCCAAAATCCTCTGTGTCAACAAATGCGATTCCACCCGCACCGATGACGAAGCAGCCCAGTTTTTTGGTCTGACCAAAGCGCCCGTCGTGCTCACCAGTGTCAAAGGGAACCGCAACCGGAATGAACTGATCAAGACCATTCTGGATAACCTCCCCCCGGCTGAAGAGTTTGAAGAATCGGAAGGCGAACATCTCTCCAATCCACCCGAACTCAAAATCGCCATCGTCGGTCGGCGGAATGTCGGGAAGAGTACCTTCATCAACGCCCTGGCCGAGTCAGAACGCATGATCGTCAGCGAAGTCGCCGGCACCACACGGGACAGCGTCGACATCCGGTTTGAGTTTGACGACAAATCATTCCTGGCCATCGACACACCGGGTGTGCGGAAACGCAAGAGTCTGGCGAATGACATCGAATTCTACGGCCTGACCCGCGCCAAACGCAGTATCCGCCGCGCCAATGTGGTACTGATGTTCTTCGATTCCCAGCAGACCATCTCCAAGGTCGACAAACAGCTGGTCGCGGAAATTGAAGAGAACCACAAGCCCTGTATCTTCGTCGTGAATAAATGGGACCTGGCCCGCGAAAGCAAAATGACATCGGAGAAGTGGGACGAATACCTGACCAGCCAGTTCCGCACCATGCGGCACGCCCCGGTCGCCCTGGTGACCGCCCGCGATTCGAAGAACATCAAGCAGGTCGTCAACCTGGCACAGACGATCTACAAGCAGTCCCGCAAGCGGGTTTCCACCGGACGGCTCAACAAGGTCGTACGGGCGGCGATTCAAAATAATCAGCCCCCCTACTCCAAGAACCGGCGTCCGAAAATCTTCTACGCCACCCAGGTCGCCACCGAACCGCCGACCATCGTTCTGAAGTGCAACGATTCGAAACTGTTCAGCGAGTCCTGGAAACGCTACCTCAGCGGCGTGCTGCGGGAAGAACTCCCCTTCAATGAGATCCCGATCAAGATCTACTACCGTTCCAAGGACCTCAAGGAAGACATCGGCCCCAGCCTGGATATGCGCGACGAGATCGAGGAAGACTTCGCGCAAGAGTAGGCATTTTTCTGCTTACCCCACCGAAGGCACTAACACTCGCAGGAAACTCTAATCGAAGTTCATCTGCTTAATGTGTGCCGCCGCGGCGTCTGCCAGGACGTCGCGGAACATGCGGTCGGGATTGTCGAAAAAGGCGATGCTGATTCCGCGATCCACAGAGCGGGTCGCCAGTAGAGTCTGCATCGGCGTGGGATGCACATAGCGTTCCATGTAAATCAGCCGCATGCCGGGCCCCTCAAGATTCAGCAGGCGTTCAAAATACTGCATCGCCAGATTCCCCTCGCGGGCCAGCACAGCCCCCTTCACCGACACCCGGAGTTTCTGCCATTCTTCAGACGTCATCTCTTTTTTCCACGCCATGACCTGCCGATGCATGGCATCCAGCTGACTGGCGGCCGCCTCCGCAATATTCGTCTGAATCATCGGCAGCATACCGCGTGTAAATGCATAGAGCTCTTCAGTACTAAAGCGTTGCTGTTGAATCACGTGTTCCAGAAACTGCTTCGAACCGGCCAGCAACTGCTTCTGCCGCTTCAGCTGTTCTCCTTCCAGGCCAATGTGATCCAGCTGCTTCTCGACCCGGTCAATCTGACCATGATACTCGGCCAGTTGCTGCAGGCGTTCCGTATCCAGTTCTCCTGCCCCAGCTGGCCCCAGCATGAGGTAGATCGCGACCGGCATATGCGCAAAGACTTTCACCGTGTCGTACCGGGGAAACAGAATTTCCGAAGTCGTTTCCTTCCCGCCACGGATCAACACGAGCTGACCATCTTTCAGCAGTATGATCGGTCCGCCAGAGGCAAGATCCAGTTTTCTCGCGGCCGCATGTGCTTTGATGAAGTCCCCATTCAGCTTCAGCAGCGCGTCTTCTGCAGCGGCATCCGGTCCTTCCGAGTAAGCCACCTGCGGCAGCACCATCAAGATCAGAACCGCAAAAAGTAAGTGCCTCATATTTCTGCCTCCCTGAATGAGAATCAGCTGTTAGATTGAAACGACCTCAAGCTTAAAGTCGATAGAATGCTTCCGCATTGTCGTGGAACAGCTTTCGCTGAAAAGCCTCGGAGCGATCCTGCACAATCCACTGCAGAGCTTCGTACCATGTTTCAAACGTCGCCGTCAGCGTACAGACGGGCCAGTCCCCTCCGAAGAAGACGCAGTCTTCGCCAAACGTGTCCAGGCAGAAGTCGATGTTCTGTTTGAGGTCTGCCGGTTTCCATGTTGCGGGAGTCGCGGTCGCCACGATTCCCGAAATCTTACACATCACCTGCTCCCGCTCAGCCAGTTGTCGCAGACCCGATTCCCATTCCGCACGGGCCTCCTGCTGATCGGGCTGCACACTCATGTTGCCGCAATGATCCACGATGAATCGCGTCTCCGGGCAGGCATCAACCAGCTCCACCGCATCCAGATACTCTGCCGGTCGCATACACAAATCGAAACTCAGATCATGCTGACCGAGCAGCTGGATATTCTGTTTGAATTGAGGCGTCAGGCACATGCCCCGCGGCCGATCCGGATCGTGCAAAATACTTCGCACGCCCTTCAGAAACGGATTCCCAAGGAACTCTTCCAGGTACGACGCAAATCCCACTTCGCCCGGCTGCCCTCCGATGACGGCTCCTGACATTGGATTGTCAGACTGAGCGCACAACTCGAGTACGTAGCGGGCTTCTTTCGCATGCAGATCCGGGTGAACATTTACTTCCATGTAAACCGTTTTGGCGACCGGGCAATTTCGTGTCGCCTCCCGGTAGTCGGACATCCGAAAGCTGCGGCGCAGGACATCCATTCCAGGCAGTTGCAGCCAGGGCAACTCGAATAGATCCAGATCCCAGAGGTGCTGATGCGTGTCGATAACAGGTACTTGATCCATGCCCGGTTTCTCCTGAAAAATAACTGAGATGCATGGTTGTTTTACCCTGTACGAAGACTCATTGCAAATCAGAATTCACCGTTGTTTACGCTGGCAATGAACCCGTCAATCCGTTAGAAGTGAGCTTTACCAGAAGAGCGTTCTCAGAAGATTACGAACTCGATGCAAGCCCCCCAGAATCAGCAGAATCCCCGGACCGAATACGAACAGCGGCTCGCCAGTCGTGCGGCGGACGTACAGGCATTTGTGAAGGAGAGCGACCGCTTTTCGACGTGGCGGGGCTTTGTCTTTCTGGCAGCAGTCGGAATCCTGCTGGCCTCCACGCTGGGCGAGATCCTGAGCGCCCAATGGCTGCTTGTGCCCGCGATCGCCTTTATTGTACTGGTGATTCTGCACGCCCGCTGTATCCGCCACCTCAAACGGGCCCGGCTCGCGGAAGCCTACTACCGAACCGCCCTGGATCGCCTGGACGACAAGTGGATTGACGTCCGGCCCACGGGAGAGGAATATTACGACCCGCAACACATGTACGCCGGCGACCTGGACCTGTTAGGGCGAGGCTCTCTGTTCCAGCTGATCTGTGCCGCCCGTACGAAGCTGGGAGAAGAAACGCTGGCCCGCTGGCTGCTAGGCCCGGCTGAGACCAGTGTCATCCGCGCGCGTCAGCAATCCGTCGAAGAGCTCCGCAACGAACTCGATTTTCGCGAGACGTTAGAACTGCTCGAAGCGGAAACCCATAGTGAAATCGAACAGACTCACCTGGCCGACTGGGTCGGGCAACCCCTGATCTCCATTCCCGCTCCCCTGCAGTGGGCCTCGATGATCACGGGGATCTTCGCCGCCCTGTCAGTCATCAGCTGGCTGTTCTCCTGGACCGGAATCGCCCCGATCGTGGTCGCCATCATCATTCAGGTTTGCCTGCTCTTCTTTGTTGGTCCGCAGATCCGCGAACTGCTGAGCCAGACCGATGAAGTCCGCGACGGGCTGCCGGTGCTCTCCGACGTCCTGTCTTTGATTGAACAGCGCGAATTTAACTCGCCGCACCTCCAGGAAATTATCGCCGCCCTGCAGACCGACGGCGTCCCTCCCTCAAGAAGCATCGCCCAGCTCAGACGATACATTCAGGGCTTGAACAACTGCTTCCGCAACCAGTTCTCCGCCCCGTTGACGATTCTGCTGGGAATCCCGTTTCACTACCTGAGCGCCATCGAACGCTGGCTCAAACGCGTGGGGCCACACTGCCCCGAATGGCTGGCAGCGGTCGGAGAATTTGAGGCTCTCTGCTCCCTGGCCGGCCATGCCTATGAACACCCCACAGACCCGTTCCCCGAAATCGTGGAACCGACAGCTGGTCCCTGTTTTGAAGGGACCAGCCTGGGGCACCCCCTGATTCCCGAACATCAGGTCGTTCGCAACGATGTCACACTGAATTCACAGGACCGCCTGCTGATGATCAGCGGTTCGAACATGTCCGGCAAAAGTACGCTGATGCGAACCGTGGGCACGAACTTCGTGCTCGCCCTGGCTGGAGCGCCCGTGCGGGCCGTCTCACTTCGCGTCTCCCCCATGCAGGCGGGAACCGCGATGCGGGTACAGGACTCGCTGCAGCAGGGAGCCTCGCTGTTTTACCAGTCGGTCGCCCGGCTCTCAGCCGTGGTGCACCTGGCGGACGCTCCCGAACCCGTGCTGTTCCTGCTCGACGAAATCCTGCAGGGAACCAACTCGCATGACCGTCGGATCGGCGCCCAGAGCGTGATTGAAACGCTCATCGAACGGGGCGGAATCGGCATCGTAACAACTCACGACCTGGCCTTAACCGAAATCACGGACCTGTTCGGCGACAAGGCCCGCAACGTGCACTTTGAGGATCAGCTGGTGGACGGCAAAATGACATTCGACTACCGCATGCGCCCCGGTGTCGTCGAGCACAGCAACGCCCTGGAACTGATGAAGATGATGGGCATTCAGCTGAAAGAAGTCGAAATCGACCCCGAATCCTGAGCTGCAAACCGCTGACCGCAGCCGCTCAACTGACGATATACATCGCCACCTGGAAATAGATAATCAGCCCCAGGATATCCACCAGCGCAGTAATAAACGGATTTGACATCAACGCCGGATCCATCCCCAGCTTGCGAAAGCCCATAGGCAGCATTCCCCCTGCTGAGATTCCCATCAGCACTACCAGAAAGACCGCCAGGCCAACGACCGTTGCCTGCATCAGCGCGCCAGTAAAGGCCCACGAGATACCGAAGCTGATCAGCGACAGCATGCTTCCCAGCAGCAGGCCCAGCTTAAACTCTTTCATTAACAGCGCATTTAATTCTTCGCGCTGGATGTTCGACTCGATCGCCATCGCCCGGATGATCAGCGTGGCAGACTGCGATCCCGCATTACCACCACTGGCCAGGATCAGGGGAATAAACAACACCAGCCATTCGAACTTGTCGGACACTGCCTCGTAATGTTCCAGCACCTTAGCCGCCAGGAACGAGGGGACCAGCAGGAAGATCAGCCAGCCGATTCGCTTACGGATCACTGTGAGCAGAGACGTTGACAGGTAACTGTCTTCGAGTGGCTCGACCGCAGCCAGGCGGTAGGCATCCTCGGTCGCCTCTTCCTGCATAATATCGATCGCGTCATCGTGTGTTACAATCCCTACCAGTTGATTCTGGTTATCGACCACGGGAATCGCCACGAAGTCGAACTTCGCCATCTGTTGTGCGACAAATTCCTGGTCATCATCAACGCGTACCGAAATCACATCCCGGTTAATTAATTCCGAGAGGGGCCGCGTCGGACGGGCAAAGATCAGCTCCCGCAGTGAGACAATCCCCTGCAGTCTGCGGCCCTCATCGACTACGTAAATATAGGAGATGATTTCACTGTCTGGTGCCTGCTGCCTCAGTTTCTCCAGGGCCTGGGCCACGGTGATGTTCGCGGGCAAATACGCATACTCGGTTGTCATGATCGCGCCGGCACTGTCTTCCGGATAGGAGAGCAGCTTGCGAATATCACTGCGTTCGGCCTGGGCAATCAGTGGCAGCAGCTCTTCGACGTGTTCTTCGTCCATCCTTGAGAGCAGGTCGACGCGGTCATCGGGCGCCATCTCTTCAATCAGCTTGGACAGCGGTCCCCGATCAATGACCGCTACGATTTCAATCTGCTGAGGCAGAGACAGGAACTGGAAGATCTCAGCCTGCTTCTGAGAATCACAACAGGAGATGACCCGCCAGACTTCCCGACTGTCCAGTTCGGCCAGAATTTCGGCGGTCACAGCCGGATAGAGGGCTTCACAGAATTCCCTGATGCCTGCGTTATCATTTTCATCCAGCATCACCTGGAGCTCAGGTAGCAATAACCGCCCATACATGCTGAACGCTCCTTTTGATTGTGATGTTGATCAGACGCCCGCACCGGTTACGAAGATGATCCGCGACAGGATGAAAGCGCCTGCCTGTCTGCCGGCCGGTCCATTTTCTGTAAAAAAACACCCTAACCGGAGAACGCCAGTCAGGGTGTTGATGACTTCTAACAGGCAAGTAATTGGAACATTGCCTGGTTGCTCGCAGGTCGCTTAGCGTTTTGAGAACTGGAAGCTTTTGCGGGCTTTCTTGAATCCGAATTTCTTACGTTCAACCATACGGCTGTCACGAGTCAGGAAGCGTCCTGCACTCAGAGCTTCGTGGAGCTGGTTGTTGTAAGCTTCCAGAGCACGGGCGATACCCAGAACGATAGCACCGGTCTGACCAGTCGTTCCACCACCGCTGACGCGAACCCAGACATCAACCTTACCGTAGGTGTCGGTCGCTTTAAGGGGGGCTTCCACCATCTGGCGGTCACGTTCGACCTTGAGGTGATCATTCAGACCAACGCCGTTGATGGTCAGGTTACCGGAACCAGCTTTGATGCGGACGCGGGCGACAGCGGTCTTACGACGGCCGGTTCCCATGGCGACGCCATGCTTGTCCAGTTTGCCACGGATGACGGGCTCTGGTTTGACGACATCTTCCTCTTCCGTTTCAGTGGCCAGACCTGATCCCAGAGTCAACTCAGGAACACCAGACGAGACTGTCATCGATTCGGCAGTCGCATCCTCTGATGTCGCTGTTTCTGCTTCAACCGGGGTCTGCTGTTCTGTGGTTTCTTCTGTTACTTCTGATTCTGGAGTCTCATTTTCCATAACGGTCAACTACTCTTATCTTGTTTTACTGAAAAGGGATAAAGGGAAGATCGAGTCTTTACTCTCAGTGTCTTACGGGAGCAGGTACTCAGGCCATTCCTGGGGCTGCTGGGCCTGATGATCGTGAGTCGGGCCGGAATACAGCTTCAGCTTTTTCAGCATCTGACGACCCAGCTTGTTTTTAGGCAGCATGCGACGAACGGCTTCTGACAGAACCTGTGTTGCCTGTCCGCGTTCCAGTTTCTGCTCTGCAGTCACGTTTTTCAGACCGCTGGGGTAACCACTGTACTTCGCGTAGCTCTTTTCCTGCATTTTGCGGGAGAAGTAGGGATGCGAATCATGGGCCAGCTCTTTGCCGGTAAACTTGATCTTATCACAGTTTACGACGACGACATAGTCACCGGTATCAACGTGGGCTGTATAAGTTGGCTTGTGTTTGCCCATCAGTACGGTAGCAATTTTGGTAGCCAGCCGTCCCACAATCATGTTATCTGCATCAACAACGAGCCACTGAGGGTCGACAGTCTTTGCATTCGCCATAAAAGATTTTGTAGTAGACACCGGTTATTCCTCAAACGTAAACGATACAATATTATAGACTTATATCAAAACGCCCAACATCAGGGCGTCTTCAGATTGACTTCAAAAAGTCTGTAGCAGGCCGGTTTACGCCGGTAAAGGGAGCGCATACCAACCTCAAGGGAGCGGGTAACAGTAACCTTTTTGCAGGCGATCTTCAACTTCAGCGAGGAGGAAAATCCGAGCCAGAAGGCAAAAAAGGAGAGAAAACCGCTACCAGCTGGCGTCAGGCGCCAAATCCGTGTCTCGTCAGCCCTGATCAGAGGTAGGAGAGCAGCGTCAGCTGCAAGGCCTGCGAGGTTACCTGAAGATTTGCCTGAAAGGCCGTCTGGCGCTGGGTGATCTCAACAATCACTTCCGTCAGGTCGGTATCAAAATCCCGGGAAATGGCTTCCCTGATCTGCACTTCCTGATCCTGCAGTCGACCACTGGCGTCTTCGAGAATACTCAACCGGTTCCCGATCTCCGATCGCACGCCATTCACGCGATTGATTTCGGCATCCAGTTTCACTCCGATCCGCTCAATACCCTGACTGTCATTGTTGCGCAACGCCGTTTCCAGGCGAGACAGCAGATTAATCACCCCCGTCGCTTCTTTCGGGTTGGGTTCTTTCCCCTGCAACCCCACCAGCGGGTCACTACCTGATTCGGTACCATCGATCCCCAACGCATATGCGAGTTCAATCGGCGGAATTTCCAACGGTCCGGTGCCTGAAGCATCGTAAATGGTAATGCCGTTCCCCGTCGTATTCAGAGTGGCCTGCAATTTGATGGGAATGAAATTCCCCTGTAACGGTACGCTGTTATCGGTCCCGGTCTCACTGACCACCAGTCCCAGGGCATCGGAAACCGCATTACTGGCGATACTCAACGGCCCGGTCCCCGAATTATCGGTAATGCGAATCGCATTCGTATCCGGGTCGATGCTCGCGACCAGATTTCCCGGATCCACGGCGTTGATCGAATCCAGCACATCCTGCACGGTCGCATCGCCGGCCAGACTCACATTCGCCACGGAACCATCTCGTCGGGTAATATCCAGAGTGGTCGCCCCGACTGGTACACCCTGCCCCAGATTCAGATCCGCCAGCGGCGTGGTACCGTCGAAAGTCTCAAAGTCATTGATCTTATCCAGCACGTCCTGCACGGTCGTCGCACCGCTCAGATCGATGTTAATGGTACTTCCATCACGCCGATTAATCTGCAGCTTGTTCGAAGAATTAACATCGACGCCCCGCCCGTAATTCAGTTCCGAGAGAGGCGTACTGGCAGAAAAGGTAGCAATCCCCAGTCCCGCAGCATTGGATCCGCCATTATTCTCACCAATCGAGAAGTCAGCACCACTGATGCGACTTGAAATCGCCAGTCCATTCCGGGCCTCATTAATTCCGAGATTGAGATTAGGATCAGCCGTACGAATCAGATTGAAGACATCTTCAATCGTGGTCGCCGTCGACAGGTCGACTGTGTGGGTCTCGCCTCCATTATTGATGACAAGTCCGGTTCCGACGGTCGAGCCGATTCCGGTACCGCCGTTCAGAGAAGCCAGCGTGGTCTGCAGGGTGATCCCCGGATCGAGGTCGCCTCCGTTGATTTGTGCTACCGCGGTACTGGCAATCCCCAGTTGCGTCGCCAGACTCGAACCAGAGACATTGGAAACCGCCACGGTTCCCGCAGAGGGAGTTAACCGCAGTCCGTTCTGACTGGATGGATCGATGTCGACCGTCAGCGTGACCGGACTACCAGAAAATGCATTCTCCAGCACGGTTTTGAGATCCTGGATGGTCTCTACCCTGGAAAGGTCAATCGTCTGAGTTTCGGGAGTCCCGTTATCCAGCGTGACTGAGATTGATCCCAGCTTGGCCCCCCGCCCGCTGTGCAGGTCTGCAATGCGGGTCTGTAACGTTAAGGCGGGATCGATGTCACTCCCGATTTCCGGGCTACTGGCGGCAAAGGCGGAAATGCCGTCGAAGTTATTGGAGAGGAGGGTCTGAGTATCGATGTAGGACTGAACCTGATGACCGTCCCCATTATAGACCACCTGCCCGTCGGCCAGTTCCTGGAAGGGGGCGACATTGGTCAGGCTGCCGGAAAAAAGGTATTGGCCGCGAAACGTAGTATTGCCTGCGTTGATGACCTGTGTCCGCAGCGCTGCCACCTGATCGGCAAGTGCCACGCGTTCTGAGTCGGAGACCGTCGAACCGACTCCTGACAGTGCCAGCGTCTTGGCGGTATTCAGTGCATCGCCCACACTGTTCATCGCCGTCTCACTCATGGCGAGCAGGCTCTGGTTGGTGCTGATGTTGGTCTGGTACTGCAGCTGACGTTCGAGTGTGGACTGGAGAATGATCGTCCGCAGCGCCGCTGCAGGAGATTCACTGAGCAGGGAAAACTTCTGTCCGGTGGCCACCTGCTGCTGGAGATTCGACAGTTCCCGGGCGTTGCTGTTCAACGATGTCTTCAACCGCTCAGAGAGCATCGTCGAAGGCTGTCGACCTGGTAATAAAGGACCGATATTCATAATTCACGGCATCCGTCATTCATTTCCGAGACGCAATTCTGACAATCCGCCACGGGTAAAGTGTCTGTTTAAATCTGTAATAAAATGGTAAAGAGTTCATCGATGGTGCTGACCAGTCGGGCGGCAGACTGAAACGCACGCTGGAACTTCATGACGTTGATGGTCTCTTCATCGATACTCACTCCGGAGAACTGTTCGCGCTGGCTCTGGAGCGAATCCCGGAATGTCTGAGCGCCTTCAGCCAGCGCGCCCTCAGAAGCGGATGACTGGGCGATGCTGGATACCACTTTATCGTAATATTCGTCGAGGGTGATACCCCCGAGTGACTCAATCGGCTGCTGCGAAAAGGCAGCCAGCGCCACCGCGTTGCTGCCATCTGAAGGGCCGCCCCCCTGTCCCAGTGCCAGGAACTGCTGGTTATCTCGCACGACCGAGTTGATTCCGATATCACTGGAATCGGATCCCGTGAACAGCGTATTGATGCCGATGGCCGCGAGGGCCCCACTGGTATCGTTGGAGAAGCGGAACTCATAATCGGAGTCGGCACTAAGGTTCAGCCGACCATCGGTCGACACACTCGAATTCAGATTCGCCACTCCGTTCAGCGCACTGGCCAGACTGTTTAACGTGGTGTCCGCCCCAATTCCGTCCAGGTCGACATTGATCGTTGTGGTATTGGTAATTCCCGTCGTCTTATTTGTGACTTTAATCTGGAAGCTGCCATGACTCGCCTGGAACGGCAGACCCGAAAGCGCCGAACTCAGATTAGCGGAAGGATCCAGGGCTGCGGACGCGGAGGTCAACTGCTCAAAGCCTGCAGTCCCTTCTCCGGATGAATGGATCTTGTTGAACTCAAAGATCAGGTTGGACGCATAAGTATCCAGCTGATCCACAAAGCCCCCCAGGATGTCATCGCGGCCTTCGATAATTCCCTTGAGCTCCCCCCCGGTTCGGGAAATATTACTATGAGTCCGGGATAAAAACACTTCCTGGACAACAACCCCTTTATCGGTGTCGGTCTCAACAGTCAGCTTCTGAGAGGAGCCGGCCAGAACCAGATAGTCGGAACCGGTAAACACATCGATGGCACCATCTGCGCGTTCACGAAACCGCACGGGGATCAGTTCGGAAAGTCGATTGAGCGCGTTATACCGCTCGGTTCGCAGAGCGCCCGCATCACTCTCCAGCAGTCCGGAAGCTTCGAGCTTCGAAATCTTCGGATTCAGGTCCACGATCTTGTCGATCAGCTCGTTGGCCTCTTTCACGAGGTTTTCCACGTTGACCGACTGGGTCTCGCGCAGATCGTTGATCCGCAGTCTTAGCGAACTGATCTCGGAGGCAAACTTCTGAGCTTCACTGAGCACAAATTCCCGGTCCGGAATTGAGCCAGGCTGATTCACCGCGTTGTTCAACTTGGCCAGAAAATCATTCAGACCGGTCGACAGGTCGCCGCCTGAGAGCTCGCGCAGCTCGCTTTCCAGCTGCTTGTAAATCGTGTCGCGTTCGTTGATAGAAGAATATTCGGTGTTCGCTGAGTGAATGCGGGTTTCCAGGAACAGATCGATCTGCTGCTGAATCCCGGAGATCTCCACACCCGTCCCGGTGATCAACGCTCCCTGTCGATAGGGATCGGACGGATTGAGAACCAGATTCTCACGGATGTAGCCGGGAGTGCCCGCATTGGCGATATTCTGGCCCGCAACCTGGATGCCGGTACTGAATACCTCCATCGATTGCTTGGCCATTGATAATGCTGCATTAAGTCCCATGGCAGTATGTCCGTAATGATAAATGCGTTCTTAAACCATCGCCCTGCTCCGCCCGTGAAGGGCAGCCGCAATCAGGCCGATGCGTCAAAGATCGCCCCCCCTGAACCATTTTCATTCTGGCCGCCCGAGTACGTCGGCGTCTTTTTCCCTGCGTGCGCAATCAGTTCCAGGATCTGCGAGTAATGCTGAAACGAACGTTGGGCCACAATCCACTGGACCCAGCTTTCATGCCTGAGCTTCTGCGACCGCTGCTGCACGACTTCAATCCGTTCCGCGATCGGTTCGGAGACCTCGATGCCCAGTCCCAGACCAGGCAGCAGTTCCTGCAGGGAACCGGCGGGCAGACCGAGTTGCTCCGCGGTCTGCAGCAGTTGCTGTCGTCTCAGCAGAATGAACTGCAGCGTATTGGTGAGCTGCTCTTCGATCACGGCCAGCTGTTCAATCCGTTCCGGATCGACCTGTTTCAGCGCCTGTGACTTCTGCTCATAGAGTTCAAGCAGTTTCTTTTGAATGGGTTCGAGATCATTCAGGATCCCGGTCAGTTTACCCAATAGCTGTTGATGTTGCGCCGGTACCGGCGCAGTTGGTGCTGCATGCATGGGAGCCCCCTTTCTCCCGGTTTACATAATCCGCCCCTCGGACGGTGAAAATCGCCTATCGTTATAATCGGCACAATCGCTCTATCTCTCGCGTCTGTTTTATTCAGAATCCCCTCGTCAGGTATAAAGACTGTTCTTTTATAGTGTTACGCCGGATGCCGCATTGATCGATTTCATCGACTGCGCATTCAACTGGCGTGAAAATGATGAGAACAATGTGTCTGAAAACGCATTTCCTTCCTGAGAAGCCAGGTCTTCAGAAATCTGCTGGTCCAGTTGAGACTGAAACATCTCTTCCGCCTGGCCACCGTGAAAATAAGCCGGCTTTCCCTGGGCAGAACGCAGCGCTTTGAACATCTGCTGATAGAAGGTACCCGCAACGAACTTCTGGAACGCTTCCTTCAGCTCCGGCGAACTCTGCCCGGGCTGCTGTAATTCCGACGGTGCCTGGCTGACAGGTGTCAGCAGGGTACTCTGTTGAATGTTGTTTTGAATTCCAGACAGGGGGGCCATGGCTGGTGATCCTTGTGAAAATGATTGAGTGAACGACAGGACTCTTAGTGCTCGTCATATTCCGCGTGCAGTTTTCCGGAACGATGCAACTCGCGGATAATGCTGATCACATCTTCGGTAGGCACGCGTAACTGATTCAACGCCTCGACCAGCTCCTGCAGTCGTTGCGTATTCTGCTGACCTGGCTGTCCATTAACCGGCACAAAGCCTCCCGGCAGCCCCCCCTCGGCCGGATTACCAATGCCTACGGTCAGATTCTTATGTGAGATCACCACCGGGCTGATTTCGACTTCGCCGGTGACGACAACGGTTTGTGATTTAGGATTGACCACCACCCGGGCCTGCTGGTGCGGACGATCGATGCCGACCTCCATCACAGCTGCAATAAACTCGACCGGTGATTCGATATACTGACGGGGAATCCGAATGAAAACCCGACCCGGTCCCTGGGCAATCGCCAGTTGACGGTTCCCCGCTTCAAAACTGAATTCCGCGTTGATGACACGGGCAACTTCACTGGCAGTGTGGAAGCCGGCATGACGCTTATCGACGAGCAGCGTAATCGAACGGGTCCGACGATCGATAAATGACAGTTCGAAGTCCCGCTCCATCACCAGGCCGTTGATAATCTTCCCGGTTGCCAGAGAAAGTTCGTCTTCCAGAATCACAGCTCCGGAACAGAGACCGGCGAACACTTCGTTACCGATTTCCGGTGTCGCCACTGGTGCGACCAGCAGACGACCGCCCCGCAGACTTTTGGCTCCCAGCATGGAACTGACGAAACAGTCCAGCTTTTGCCCTTTCCGAATGCCACTGGCGGGAATCGTGGCTTCAATCATGACCAGTGCCACGTTATTCGCGGCTGCCAGATCCTTGAGATCGACCACCGGATTGTTCAAGTGCTTGAGTGCCGCTGCCAGGCTGCGGATCGTCGGCAGATTCTTGGGACCATCACCGGTCCCGTCGAGCCCGACCACCAGTCCCATGCCTGTGAGCTTAATCTCCCGCATGCCATACACGCTGCAGATATTCTCCACGCGCGTACGTGCCTGCAGTTCCTGTTGCGAACAGGTCAGCATTCCGAGGAACAGCAGACAGACGATAACAGATTGGGAGAACCGGGCAGACATGATGAATTTCCGTATTCGTTTAACAATAAGACTCAAAATTAAAACGGGAAGAACCAGTCGTACAACACCACGCCCCAGGGACGCTTCGTACTCTGGTAAACTTTCCCGCGCTGGTGCTTGACGATATCCAGGTTGGCAATGTTTTCACTCAATGCCGTATTGTCGCGATTGACATCCTTACTGCGAATCTCTCCCGTCAGCCGGTATTCCCAGACATCCCGATTACTGCGAATGCTCTTGCGGGCTTCCAGAATCAGGTTACCATTCGGGCGAATATCAACCACGGTCGCGGCGATGCGGTACTGAATCCCTTCGCGGTCCGCCACCTGACCAGTACTCTGCAGGCGTCCCTGCAGCTGCGTGTCAATCTTGGGACTGTTCAAGGCAGCGGGTGCCAGGTTTCCGGCGTTATCAATCCGCATGAACTCTTTGAGTTCTGCTTTCAGTGTTTCGGTACGGTTCCGGTTAAAACGGGAATCGATGGTCACGCTTGATTTTTCATCCACCATAATCGTGATGATGTCATGCACCTTGACTACGATCGGTTCAGGCGCGGGTACGTAGATCAGCGAATAATCACGAAGCAGTGGCGGCTTGGGCGAAGGTGTGTACAGGTCTCCTTGCCCGAATGTATTCGCCAGGGACTCGGTCACTTCCATCGCCTCGGATGAGTATTCAAACTGATTCATACGGGCGGCCAGACGCTCCGGCGGCGTGACGGGTTTGTCTGCCTTCTGTCGTAACGCTTCGAGGTTACTCAGTTCGGAAGTACCCTGGGTGGATCGTATTGCAGTGCTCTGATTGGCCTGCGCGGTGTTCTGCACAGCTGGACCCTGTGCCCGCACGACGCTCGAACAAAGCAATACGATACATCCCAGGGAAATCGCCTCCCGTAATACTGCCAGCTTTCTTCTTCGCTGGCAGGTTCGCACACTGATTCCTCTGAGTGACTTCACTTGGACCTCCCCCCTCTTTGAATTTCGTATACGGTCTGCACCTGACCGCCTCGCGAGGGACCAGCTGACTCGGTCGTACCGGAGATGAACTGGATTCCCGTCGACTGTGACATCTGGCTGGACGGACGGTAGTTCACTTCGGTCTGGTTGTAACCGGTCACCGTCGCCGTCAAACGATCGCGGCCTTCCAGAGCGATCAGTGTGATCTGATCTCCCATGGAACCATCACCGCGTGCCCGCATTTCGCGGCGGACAGAAATGCCGCCCCGTCGGGCATACACGGTTACGATCGCGCCATCGCGTACCAGGGGGACTTCGATCAGGTCTTCGGTCCGCATCGGCTGCGTCTGATAGACAGTGCGGGTCAGTTCGCGGCCAATTACCTGCCGCGGATCGCTGATCCCTTTCTGATCTTTTTCGGGTCGCATCCAGACCAGGTCGTCGGCGCGAACCACTGTACCCCGATTTAATGTGTATTTGGCTGCCAGAATTTCCGGCACTCGTTGGATCTGACAAATAACACGCACCTGTCGGACCATTCCCTGAGCATCTTTCAACTGCAGCAGAACAGGTTGCTCGGTCTGACGATTCAGATCCAGCTGTGAAAAGTAGAAGCCATCGGCCCGGGTTTCACGCACCACAGGCACGTCTGCCGGCTGCAATCGAACCGAGACCGTAAAATGGCTGGACTGGGGAGCAGTCCGGCTGATCCAGTTCTGGAGTGCCTGCTGGACTTTTTCTTCAGTCTGCTGCAACTCCTGCTGTGTCGCGACCTTCTTAACCTGGGGCTCTTCCCGCGGGCTTTCTGAACTGACACGGATCTGGCTGCGTCCTGTTAACTCAAGCTGACTCAAGTCAACGCCCAGTGCCTGCAGGCGACTGCGGATTTGTGAAACCGTGATGACCTGGGTGCGTCCCTGCCCCGGAGCAGGTTGTAGAATCATCGCCTGCATACGGGCGGCTTCCGCCTCATCCGCGTTCAGCACGTCAGCCACATCGCCCAGACGTACCACGGACGAATTCACGACCGCGGTCGACTTCAGCCGCAGAATCTCAGCCCGCACGTCATACGTGTGGCTCAGACAGCAGGCTGTCAGCAACAGACTTAAAACGGATTTGGCCCAGATACGATTCATTACAGTTTTCAAATTTCTATGGTTAGTCGGTCAGAGAGTCAGCTTAGAAACGACGCAGATTTGTGACGGTCTGCAGTGTCTGATCCGCTGCCTGTACTACCTGACTGTTCAACTCAAAGTTGCGCTGTGTTTTAATCAGTTCGACCAGTTCCCGTACGGGTTCCACATTCGACTGTTCCAGGAAACCCTGTCGTAACTGGCCGCGTCCTTCTGTCCCCGGGTTACCAATCTGTGCGTTACCGGAGCCGGTCGTTTCCGTATACAGGTTGTCTCCCTGACGCAGCAGCCCCTGATTATTGATGAAGCGGGCGATCTGAATGTTGCCGGCGATCTGAATCTGTGTAGATCCCTGCTGCTGATAACTCACGACACCGTCTCCGGAAATCGTCACATTAATCGCATCCTGGGGAATCGAAATGTTCGGCTGCAGAAGATAACCCTTGTCCGCGGAGGCCATCACCAGGTTACCGTTTGCGTTGAGTGTGAAGTTTCCGGCCCGCGTGTAGAGATCCTGCGTGCCATCATTCACCTGGAAGAAGCCGTCTCCCACGATGGCCAGGTCATAAGTTCCGTTCGAAGGCACGATTGATCCCTGACTAAAATCACCTTCGGTGCTCTGAACGCGCACACCAATACCAAGGTCGGTGCCGGTGGGAGTGATGTTTCCCTGGTTGTCCTGCACACCGGGCAGCTTGAAATGCTCGTAGAAGATGTCTTCGAAATTCGCGCGGTTCTGCTTGTAGGCAGTGGTACCCGCGTTGGCCAGATTGTTGGCAATGGTATCGAGATTGAAGCTGTTCGCTGCCATTCCCGTCGCACTGGAATACAGGGCTCTGATTGCCATCGGTTGTCTCCTTACTTCCTCAAGCTCTGTAACGGATTACAGATCTAAAACTGTCTTTGATTGTTTGATTTCTATCTGCGGGGCATGCTTTGTATCAGACGGCCGAGTGAGTCATCCTGGAGTTTGATCATGTTGATGTTAGACTCGAACATCCGCGTAGACGTCACCAGTTCCATCATCTCCTCGATGGAGTTGGTGCCGGACGCTTCCAGAAACCCCTGCTCGATCGTGACCGGCCCTTTGGCCTCGGAAACACGACCTTCAGTGGTGTAGAGGCTGTTTCCCATTTTGACGAGTTCGTTGAGCGACGATGGCATCACGATCGCAATCTGTCCCCGGGTTCCCAGCGCCTGTCCCTGAGCGTCAAAGGGAGTCACCAGACCATCGGGAGAAATTTCCATGCGAACGGCATCGACGGGCAGTGTGATTTCCTGACCGTTGGTATTCAGCAGAGGCAGCCCCTGATCGGCAGTCACAACGCGGCGCTTACTGTCCAGAGAAAGGGATCCGTTGCGAGTCAGATAGGAGTTTTGAGAATTGCCGACCTGGAAGAATCCCTGGCCCTTCAATGCCAGGTCAAAATCGCTTTCGGTCGAGATCATGGCCCCGTTTTCGAAATTGGTCGTCATCCCTTCCAGAGTGATACCACCGCTGTGGTTTTGCAGATCTCCGGGAAGAGGCGCCAGGGGAGCCTGTTTCTCGTCGGCAGGCGGGTTCATGCGAAAAATGGGTATATCACGCTTGAATGAAGTCGTGTTCGCATTCGCCATATTGTTAGCCAGCACATCCATTCGCACTGAATTTGCATCAGCGCCTTGTGCTGAGAGGTACATGCCGTAAATCATTTAGATACCTGTTAGGAACCGCCGCTACCTGAATCAAATAGACAGTGACGATGTCAACGAGTTTCGATAGACACTTCCCCCCGTCTATCTATCGGAACTCGCTAACAGGTATCTTTAATACAATCGGAAAAAAGAGTTTATTTTTCCTATTTTCACATCCATAAGCAATTGCTGCTTACGGATGTGTGGGCATGTCGTAATAAATGTCTGGCTATTAGAGCCGGATCAGTAATGATGATCAGTTGGTTGCTGACAAACCAAGGCAAATAGAGAACATGGAAAACAACTGCAATAAGCTGTTCCCACGAGAGAAAAATAATAGCATCGGTCCGTCGCAAACTGACCTGGAAGGTCCAAAATTCACTGCCAGATCAATTAACAACCGCTGTGGCTATTCAGCAACCAGTGTCTGATCAATCAGCGATCAGTGCGATCAATCAAAAACCACAGCTCTGCAGGGGCTCACATTCAACTTCAAACTGGGTGACCAGCTTGCGAATTTCAGCGCGATTCACCTGAACGTCGTCAGGTGCTTCCACCCCCAGACGTACTCGATTCCCCTTTACTGACAGCACTTTGATCGAGATATTGTCGTTAATCACAATCTCTTCATCCTTGCGTCTCGTGAGCACTAACATCAGTGGACTCCTTTCTTGAGTTCATTCCTTTGATAAATCTAACCAAGCCCTACTCAGTAGAGTGAAAGAGTTACATCCATCTCTGGGAATTATACGCAGCAAACAGGGTTCCAGTTTGCGGAATAATCCAAAATTTTAAAAAAATTATCATAACCCTTAAAGTTTACTGTGTGATGCGTCGCCACAACACACACAACCTATTCCACCCTGTTTAACACGACTTGAGATTCACGCAAAATGCTTCACTAATTTGGCACAAAAGTGAAGCATTTTGCAGCAGTGTGGTAAACTTGCAGTAGATCGCTACACAAACCTGACTGCGAGCCAGTCAGGCCAATGGTCGATATATGCAGGTAACGCAATCAGAGGCTTAATACCACTTATTCAGTCAACTACCCAGGGGGGAAGTCCCATGCCACTCATTCCAAGGTCTTACCTGACCGCACTCATATTAGCAGGCCTGTGCATTCCACCCACACTCCAGGCTGCAGACCCCCCAAGGGGAACTGCACTGCCCGAAGTGATTCCTGACGACGCCATGCCCCCCAAAAAACTTCCTGAGCTCTCAGAAGTCATGAGCATTGCCCGGGAGTATTTCACAAATCGCAAAGGGTATGAGTCCGGTGATCTGCTGACCAGCAATGACGTCAAACCTCTGTTTCGGGAACTGCAGCAGGCTGGCTGGAAAGTCAAAGCGGAAAAAGCGATTCTGAGTCGGATGCATACCAACAGCGATTTTCTTGCTTCGCAGCTGAGTACTCCCAAAGGCGTCAAATTCATGCGTAAAATCGCGAAGATGCCAGGCGGCTACGATCGCCTCGATCATCTACTGAAGATGCCGTATGGTAAACGAAGGATCAAAGAGTTCATCGACTCCCCCGGCGGTTACACGATGATTGAATACATGACCACCACCAAAGGGGGCAAGAACCTGGGAAAATACCTCTCCCAGACCAAGACCGGAAAAGGCTTCAACCAGCCGACAGACATGATCTACACGCAGACAGAGCTGCTGCAGGTGATCCAGGAAACATACCAGGCAGAGAACAATCCCAAAGGCAGACGTAAATAGCCTTCTATCAATCTTGGTATAATCAGCGATATAAAAAGCCCCGCACGTTTTTCAGCGTGCGGGGCTTTATTATTTCAAGATCGAATCAGAACTGAAGGCACACAGTTTTCAGTGCATTCAGCCTTCGAGATTCACACCGAAGAACTCGGCACTTTCAGCAATATCTGCCCGGCATTCTTCGATCATCTGTTCGATTTGTGGTTCTTCAAAGTCAAAGAAAGAGATCAGCAGATCTTCCGCTTCGGCGAATTCCTCTGAATTCCGGTTCCATAAGGAGCCAGCTAATAGACTTCCTGTCCGGAGCGCCATTCCCAATGGACAACCGTGCTGACCGGTATCATGGTGATGTTCAATCGCCACGACCATTTCGTGTGGGAGATCCCAGAAATCCATCAGGCGTGCGCCCAACAGAGCATGGTCAAATCCGAAGAACTGACGTTCGCCTTTGACCAGGGCTTCGCCGTGCGGATAGCTTTCGTAGATCAGGCTGTATTGTTCCCGCTCAACCTGAGAAAACACGAGAATCCCCACATCCGCCAGCAGTCCAGCTGTGTAGGTTTCATCTTTTTTAAGACATTTATGATGATCTGCCAGATGAGACGAAATCGAGGCAATCGTCAATGCACGCTGCCAGTAATCGGCGAAGATTCGCCCCTTACTCCGTTTGGTCAGTGACTCCACCATGGAAAAACTGACCGTCAGCATCCGGATCGCATCTTTTCCCAGGTAGGAGACAGCATGCTTGATGCTCGTAATCCGACGCGAAACACCGTACTTGGCTGAATTGACTACCTGTAGAATTTTGGCAGCCAGTCCCGGATCGTGTTCGATACAGTTTACAATATCATCGATCCGGCTCTCCGGATCGCGGGTCAGCTGCAGCACCTGCTGTGCGACCTTGGGTGCGGAATGTAATCGATCCAGACGTTGAACAAAGGCGTCTGCAAGATCGCCCGGGTCTAAACAATTATCAACTAACATGACCGTCCTTCTCTCTGTTCTCAGGCTCTCTATATATGTTCTGCCCCTTGAGGGGAACCTCGTCGAAAATCTATCTTTGAGAGCAGCAGGGAACGGCAGAAACTGGAGCGTACGAACCGATTTTTGGATTCTCGGCAGGGACTCTTCCAGTCGTAACGGTCAGCGCTTTTATAATGAGAATAGCCAGAACCTTCAGTCCAGAGAAATCCCTCCTCAAGGTCCGAATTTCCGGCCGCCTGGCTTCAGCGCATCAGCTCCAGGCCGGTTTCCCTGATTTCGTAAGGGACCAGGGATTCATCGACGGCACTGCCACGATGTTTCGCAATGTGTAATGCCCGGCTCATCCGGTTGCCTTCCCGGATCTTTCCCATCAGGATGATCGTATTGGCATTGGACAGGACGTCACCACTTTCGATGGGACGCTGAATCAGATCGTCCAGCATTACCTCATGCGTGGTTAGCAGCAACAGGCAGCCGATCTGCTGGCAGTCGTAACGATGTGCTTCAATCCGCTCCTGCTGACTGCGAAACTGTGCCCGAAACAGATCGCGGGCCACCCAGTCATATTCTTTGCGCAATATCTGATGATAGACATATTCGAAGGCATGGAACTGAAAAGAATCACTGGGCCGCTCGCTCGGTTCAATCCCGTCAATCACCGTACGCCGGACACCATGCACAAAATTGGCATAGAAATAGGCGATTGCCGCATCCAGCTTTTTAACAAATTCCAGCTTCCATTCCTTCCACTCATCCAGTTCCATATCCCGGCGGGTCACCCGGCGGCCACTCTGGCGGAAAAGATGCTGATAATCTTTACGCGCCTGTTCCCGTTCCCAGATCTGTTCCAGGTCGAAAACCTCATCCACGAGTTGCTCCCGCAGTTTCCATTGAAACAGACGCTCTGCATAATCCTCGTGACTCTGTGAATCGCCGCGGGTCGCCATATCGAACAGAATGCCTGTCTCCCCTTCCTGGGCGAGTCCTGCCTGGGCATACTGCAGCCCCAGTTGCGTTTTTCCAATGCCGGTCGCCCCCAGAACCACTGTCAGCTTTCCGGGCAATAATCCCCCCGACAGCATTTCATCCAGTTCCGGAATTCCCGTTTGTTGGCGCAGTTCAGACATAATTCGACTCGTTGACAGGCAGAGGCGGTTCGCCTCCAGGGGTATAGATTCGTTTGCAAGAAAGCACGATCTCAGTGCATCTTAAACAGTGATGAAGCGATCCCGGGCAGCCACATTCCACTGACCGACCACTTTACCGCCGCTGACAACCGTTACCGATTTGTGCAAAGCCGAGGTCGGACAGACGTGTCGGGGAATGGCCAGCAGTTCGTCGCCCGGCTGAAACTCCCCTGCCCGCTCACTCAATACAACCAGGTGCTCTTCATTCTGCAGTACCGGTTTGGCATCGGGCAAATCGGGGAACCGACAGCGGCCTTCCATCGCGGGATCCGAAGCAATCGCTTTATAACCCAGGTCAAACGTCACCCGGTCAGGGCCAGGCCGACTGATCACGCGTGTCAGAACCATTGCCGCCGGTTTGAATTTCAGATCAGGAAAGAGTTCGCCGTACCCGACGTCGTGAAAGACACAGGTTCCGGGACAGACTTCAATCGCGGGATCATCAATGCTGGCGAAGATCGGAAATGAACCGGTCGCCCCCGCGACAATCCGGGGGACTTTCAATCCTTCGAGCAGCAGTTGATCACGCAGTTTGGAAACATGATGCCAGACCTCTTTGACGGCGACTTCTCGCTCATGGAAATCGACCTGATGATTCTGACCGTCATAAACATGCAGGCCCGCGGGAATCAGACCGGGGGTATTCGCAATCAACTGGTAAAGTTCTACCGCTGCGTCTCCGGGTACAATCCCGGTCCGGTTCTGCCCGGTATTCAGATCGAGCAGAACTTCGATTTCGAGTCCCGCTTCGGTCATCGCGGTTCCCAGTTGTTCGATGGGGGCAGGATGATCGGCGGTAACCTGTAGCGCCACATCAGGCCAGCGTTTCCGAAACTCAATGGCCCGCGCGATATTCGGTCCTACCAGGTTGTATGCCAGGCAGATGTCTTTGACGCCGGTCTCGGCCAGCATCTCCGCTTCAGCAAAGGTCGCCGCCTTGTGCTTCTTGATGCCCAGCGAGAGTTCCAGCTCGATGACTTCCCGCATCTTATGGGTCTTGCAATGCGGCCGCAGCCGGTCGGGATTCCCCACCAGTGCGATCATCTGCTTTAAATTCTCTTCCACAAGATCTTTAAAAATGATCATCCCGGGAGAGATAATCTGACTGGTATCCTCTATCTGATAGCATGCATCCATGAGCAAACCCGATTCACGTTTCTGTTAAATGCCCTGGAAAAAGACATGTTCAGCCGTCTTTTCCAGAATCCATGATTTGTCGTCATCCGACAGGAACGGCAGTCCGTTCTTGATCAGATCGATTGACGCCTTGTAAGTATGAGGTCCCTGCACCTGGTAAGGGCAGTCGGTAGCCCACATCAGGCGTTTGGCACCAAAGGCCTGATACACCTTTTTAATGAGTGGCGCCAGATCATGGTAGGGCATCTGCTTCTTGCCCAGGGCATAAAAGGCAGAAACTTTGACATAAACGTTGGGATGCTTGGCCATCTTACACAACGCGTCGACTTCTTCAGGCTCAATCTTGCCCGTCACGCCGATCCGTGCCAGGTGGTCGATTACCACGGTCGTGTCGCGATGCTTTTGACACATTTTATCCAGTGCGGGCAGCCCGTTGGGATTCATCAGGCAGCACATGGCCATGCCTTCTTTTGCACCGGTCGTCCACATCTCTTCCATGCACGCACCGTCCAGCCACTCGTCGACCTTCTTCGTCTTCGGTGCAATCCGGAAGCCTCGGACTCCCTTTTTCTTGAGGTCCAGCATCTTCGGCGTCGGGTTGTCCCCCTTCTGGTCGATCACAGCCACACCGGAAAACATTCCCGGATACTTGGCCATGCAATCCAGCATGTAGCTGTTGTCAAAACCATAGAAGGACATCTGGATCAGCACGACCCGGTTCACACCGACCGGCATCATCTCAGCCTGCAGCTCTTCCGCGGTAAAACTGGGAGGCTGCATATCCGCGACCTTATACCCGGGCGCCAGGGGGTATTTTTTGACGTCAGGAGTCCAGACATGCGAATGTGCGTCGATATATTCCATAGCATGATCCTCAAAAGAGTCAGAAACCCGTTGAACAAAGTCGGCTCAGGAACCGGCTTTCTCTTTATAGAAAAACTTATGCACCAGTTCCTGTGGCGGAGGTGCAGTCAGCTTCGTGACAATGAATCCACAGATGAACGAACCAAACAGACCGACAATGATCGGATCGAAATCGAACAACTGATATGGCTTGAAAAAGCTACCGTTCTCGAAGTATCCGGTCACATACATCGCCAGATGCAGTCCGAAACCGCCCACCATCGCCCCCATCGCACCAGCGGCATTCACACGTCGCCAGTACAGAGCATAGACGATTGGTGCCAGGAAGCTTGCCGCCAGTCCACTCCCCACATACACAATAATGTCCTGCAGGAACTGAGGTGGATTGATCGCGACAATCATCGCTGCGGTACCAACGACAAAGGTCGCCAGATAACTCAGCATTTTAATTGTCTTCTCGCTGGCTTCGGGATTGATATTCCGCTGATACACGTCGCGGACCCAGGCAGAGGAAATCAGCAACAGAAAGCTGTCTACGGTCGACATCACAGCGGCAAACGGTGCCGCCACCAGCAGACCAGCCAGCCAGCCCATGCCGATGTTCTCCGTCAGATAGACGGCCATCGCCGGCATGATGCGGTCGGATTCGCCTTCCATCCCCGGCAAAATAACCCGGGCACAACAGAAAATCACCACCAGTGGGAAGTAAATCAGGGTATAGTAAATGGCCACGGTACAAATCGAACGCTGCAGCGTTTTCGTATCGCGGAACGCCATCAGACGCACCATATTCGCAGGCTGCCCCGTACCGGAAATCGCCCACATGAAGAAGAACGAGATCGCCAGGCTCAAAGGTAGAAACCCATTGTTACTGGCAGGGCTGGGCCCCGGGCCGACAACATAAGCTCCCTGCTGACTTGCTTCCTCTCCATAGGCATACTGCACCAGATCGATGTTGGAGACACTCACCCCACTGAGGAAATTCTCCTCTTCTTTCCGTTTCAGAATGCGATTGATATCTTCCAGCGTGGTCAGCTGAATCACTTTCACCTCATCTACGGTGGTTTTGCCAGCTGGAATTTCTGAAGCAGCGGTCACCCGGAACAACAGGGGGACTTTCGAACTTTCAATCGGCTTGTCTGTGATCCAGGTGCCAACCTCAATTCGCATGTCCTCTGCAGCAGGTTCCTCCAGGGTTAGGGTGATCCCCCCCTTGTCTGCAGCGGAATATCGGGGAGGCGTCATTTTCGCCATCAGCTTGGTGGTGTTCTCCAGTCCGCCCGCCTGTGAAATTGCCAGGGGGAGCATGATGATCACACCGATCACCATCACGATACCCTGCATTACGTCGGTCCAGACCACCGCATGGAAACCACCATACGTTGTATAAACAATCACGGCGATACCAAACACCAACAGGCAGAGCAGGTATTCCGGACTCACACCATCAGAGAGAAATGGGATACCCGAGACAGCCTGTGCCAGGCCGTCAGCCGTGCTCTCAAAGACAGCAACACCATCGAGCAGTGTCTGCAGAATCAGGCTGCCCGCTTTGAACTGGGCCACCAGGTTAAACGACATGAAGAACACGATCAGCGAGACGGCCATCAAACCCAGAATGGGACTGTGAAAACGGTCGCGAATCACGTCGGGAACCGTAATCGAACCGGAGCGCCGTGCAATCTGGTTCAATCGTTTCCCGATCAAACCCATCGTACAGATCGGGACGACCATGTAACTGCCGATCCACAAGGCGAGAATCCAGCCGTGTGAATAAATCTTGGAAGGAAACCCGGTAAAACTTCCACCGGAACTACTGGTGGCAGCAAAGGTCAAAGCGAAGGCCCAGACCCCCAGGCCACGACTTCCCAGGAAGTATTCACTCAGGAAGCTTTTGCTCTTGAGCAGCTGGTTGGAGAGGGCCGCGAGTACGAAAACTGCAACCGTATAAATCATAAAGGAAATCAGCGCCGCATCGGGGCCGGTTTCATCTGCTGCAAACAGTAATGGTAGACTCTGACTGGTAGCTAGTAAGACTTTCAAGACTCATTCCCCCCGGTAGTTGCATCATCTTGTGCTGCGTGCATCTCTGCTATTTCTTCTGCGAGATCTTCACCTTCGTGAGCTACTCCGAGGTCGTCTTCTTTCATATAAAACAGGCAGAACCAGATTGTAAACAGGTCAGCTAAGACCCAGGGAAATGCAATCCCCCAGAACACCCAGCTGGGTATTCCCATTGTCGTCTCAACCGCTTCAGGATCCAGCCCCGACTGAAACCCGTTCAGGTAACAGTAAGGCACGGCCCACAGCAACGCGACAACCCATAATCCCAGGATAATCCAGGCCTCACGCCTGGAGTTTAAAAAGACAGGGTCGACTTCCATGGACTCTGTGTCGTTCACTGGTGCGGTCATTGCACGGCCCTCACTTTTAAACGTTTCTTTATTAAATGAGCGTTTGAGCGAACGATTGTACTCTCGATTCTGACCAGACACAAAGGACCTCTGCCCGAATGACAAAAAAAATCAGAACTGAATTCAGAGTGACAGAATCGTGAACAGACTGTTATACTGGTCTCACAGATAAAACGCTTCAGTTTCACCAGTGAAACTCGACGCACGTTGATCCGCATTCTGCTTTCAAGTTCGGGAGTTCTGTTTTATGTCTTTGCGTCCCCTCTGCACCGGCTGTCTGATGACCCTCACTCTGATCTTCAGTGTCGGCTGCGGTTCCTCTGACCAGCCACAAAACACACCGGAACAGGTCAGCGTCGATCTGGGCGGCGGGGTCGATCTCGGTGATGCCGGCGCCATGGATATGGAAGCTGCCCCTTCAGAACCCAAAACCAAAAAACCGGTCCGGCGGTTCCAGCCCGTGACACTCGGCGGTAACCAGTCCGCCAGCGGCTCCTCTGCCGATGGTGCTCCCGAAGAACAGAAATTCGACAACGTGCTCGAAGCACTCAAGCCCCTGCAGATCATGCTCGGCGAATGGGGAGGCACGACCTTCAAAAAATTCGATGGATTCAGTTCTGTGGAAACACTCGACTGGGTCTGGGACCTGCAGAGCAATCCTGCACAACCCGCGCTCGTCATGCAGGCCGATAAAAGTCGTTATTATGAAAACGCACGGCTCACCTACCTGGCCGACAAACAGAAATACCGGCTGACGGTTACCGACAAAGACGGACAGAAAAAAGTTTACGAAGGCGAATTCTCCGTCCCCCTGACCAAGATCCCCGGCGACGATAATCCTAACGTCATGCACTCCACGTATAAGCTCAGCCTGGCACTGGTCGAACCGGCGGATGAAAAGAAACACGCCCAGATCATTCTGAACCAGCAGAACAACGATCGCTACATGTTCGAACTTTACGATCTTCGTGGCGACAGCTACGCACGCGTAGATACCATTAACACCCGCCGCAAGGGAACCTCGTTTGCGAAAAGCGATTCGGACTACGGTTCCAAAACCTGTATCATCTCAGGAGGTCTGGGGACCTCGCAGGTCTCTTATCAGGGCAAGTCCTACTATGTCTGCTGCAGCGGCTGCCGAAAAGCCTTTGAAGCCAATCCGGAAAAATGGATTGCCAAGTACGAAGCCAATAAGAAGAAAACCGATACGCAATAAAATGCTTGCAACGGCGCCGGTTCAAAGTTCCGCTAAGTGGCTTTCCAGCGGACGGTAAGCTCTTCCCATCCCGGTACCCTTGTGTCGGGCAGGTTCTGCAGATAAGGCACGCGTTCAACAACCTGGGCAAATAAGTTCGCGACGGCTTCTCCCATCTCCCACAATGCGTGACGCAGATTCGCCTTCTCTGCCAGCGCGACCATTTCCGTATAAGAGAGTCCCCCCGTTCGACGGCTCAGTTCTTCATCACACACCCAGCGGGTTCCCTGCTGCTTCAAAGTATACTGCTTCATCAACCGTGGATTTCGAATCTGCTGATAGCGACGATTCTCCGCCAGCACGCGCAGTAACAGAACTTCGTGCTGTGGTGCCCACGCATCCGGAAAGTCAGTGCCCAGCAGACCACGAGGCTGTGAAACGCGCATGTAGTGCAGCTGAACCGGTTCGACTGGAGTCTGTGCCAGATCCGCTAACAGGCTCGCCCAGTCCAGCTTCAGTTCTTTGCGACCAACTTCGTGTAACGTTACCAGATCCTGAATCGGTCGATTTGCCGGCGTATACTTTCCGTCTAGCAGATTCAACGTAATCCCCGGCTGCACCGATTTGATCAGGCTGTCACCCACAATATGAGCCAGCCAGCCAAACAGATACGCCAGCTGGCGATCCCCCGGACCATAGAGATCCCGCGCATCCTGAAACACACGGGCCGCATAATCAGGGAGATGATCCCAAGGCACCGTAAACTTCCGCTCAGCAGGCACCCAGCCGAAAACCACATGCGCGCGACCATAGAACAGCTGATGTATTTCCCGCGGACGATATTCCTTGTCCTGAAACTTCAACGTCCACGGCTTAACCTCACCGCCGGTCAACGGACTGCGTTCCAGAGGAGCCGTCCCGAAGCCGACCTCTTCCCCCGTATCCACACAGATCGCTTCCGGCATGATCTGAATGTCGCAACCCATATAGGCACCGGCCAGGTAACTTGAATAGTGCCGATGGATCAGAGAGGCCATCGGCAGCTGTTTCTGAACCGCCGCCTTCCCTCCCAGGATGGCGTACATCGTATGACCGACAATTCCACTCATGACAGCCTCGCCTCATCGGTAATGAACCGGAAACACACATCAACATACTGTGATTTATCATACCAGACTTTTGATCAATTCACAGCGAGTCACTTTAAGTCCTGCCTGGTCACTGCGATTGACAAATTGACATGCTCTCACCGCCCCTCTGTGAAGATTCCGCGCGCAAACCATGAAGTTTTCATTTATCAAATCGATGAACCTGCTGTAACGATTCTCATTTTTCAAAATCAGATTAGAGTCCCGCTATCACTCTTTTTTGTCTGATGTCCAGCCGAAAAACTCGCCTCGCTCTTCCAGCCTTACCCGCCTTGCGAAATCGGAAAAAGAAAATTTCAAATTCACCTGAGAATTTTATCCCCCTCAGCGGGACATAGCATCAGGCGACACCCGCCAGAGTTTCGATTCGAATTTGAAATCCGCGACCAGACCCATGGACCGTACCCGCAGTTTTACAACCTCCCGCACACACCACCAGGACGCATCCGCTGAGAACGCTGCCGAGTCCTCCCCGCAGCATTCCTCAGCCGACGATGAACAGTTCATGCGTCTCTACGCCCAGGCGTACCCGCGCATCTTTCGGTTCATCCTCACTTTGATTCCCTGCCGCAATGACGCCGAAGAAGTCATGCAGGAAACAAGCCTCGTCCTCTGGCGCAAGTTTACAGAATATGAAAACACCGGCAGCTTCACCCGTTGGGCCTGCGGGATCGCTCGCTTTGAAGTCTTGAGACTCATGGACCGTAAAAAACGCTTCGCCGCGTTGTTCGACGAACAACTGCTGACGCAGCTTGCTGCAACGCATGCCCGCTGTGAAGAACTCCTGGAGATCAGACGCGATTTTCTCGCACAGTGCAAACGGCAGCTCCCTGAAAAAGATCTCTACCTGCTGCAGCTGATCTATGAATCCGAGCATGGAGCGAAGACGGCCGCCAGCATTATGGACCAGCCCCTGAGCACCATCTATCGGCACCTGGATCGCATCCGCACTGTCCTGTTCCACTGCATCGAACGCAAAATGAATGCGGAGGAACACGAATGAAACGCTTGTTCCGCAGACAGAGAGCACTGGTCAAGCTGATTTATGAAGTCCAGAACGAGACAGCCAGCAGTGCACAACTCAGAGAACTGGCGGACCGCCTGCGCCACGACCCCGAAGCGCAGAAACTCTACGTCTTCCTGATGGATATGCATGCCGAACTGATTCTCGATGAAGAGTTCCCCACACTGGTCGAACCCGATCTGCTCGCACCACTGCCAGAACCGGAAGCTCCCCGTCCGCGCCGTAGACGGACACGCAAACCAATCTCTCATTATCTGCTGCTCACGGTCTGCTATCTGCTCCCGTTTACCGTCATGGCTTACTTCGGCTATTACGCGCTGCAACCGGTCCCTCAGACTCAAGTCGCGACCTTGCAGGAAATGGAACAGGGTCGCCTGATCTCCTCCAGCGAAATACTTGCCGAACAGTCCCCCCTGTTGACCGGACAGCGCTATCGCCTGCAGGAAGGTGTCGCCCGCCTGCAGATGAACTCCGGAGCAACAGTGATCCTCGAAAGCCCTGCCGACTTTGAACTGTTACATCATAACGGGATTCGACTTCACCGCGGCGCACTGGCTGCCGAGATCGTCGCCAGTGCTGTCGGCTTCGTCGTCGAAACACCCACGCAAAGAGTCGTTGACCTCGGGACACGCTTTGGAGTCCGCGTCGAGGAGAGCGGCGCTTCCGAAACGCATGTCTTTCACGGCAAAGTCGTCTGTGCAGAAACTCAGACCGAACAGTCAGACCTGCCTCCACATCTGCTCTCGGCCGGTGAAGGAATTCAAATGTCGGGAGACGGCTCCGCGGCGATCTCGCTGAATTCAGACGAAAATCGCTTTTCGCGGGCTCTGCAGTTCCAGGCACGTATCGCATCACTCAGTGGATCGCTGGAATATCGCCAGGAAATGCCGCAGCGACTTGGTGCAGGCGACTTCACCAGTGACTCGAACTTATCCCTGTTTCTGGAACAGAAGAATCTGGAACTCCCACAGGATGTCACTGTCTGGAAAATCCCCGTTACAGGCAGCGGAGACAATCCCCGGGAAGAACGCACTGTGATCCCTCGCGGCACCCGCGTCAACGTTTTCCTGCTGCACCTGGATGGCCCGCATCAAGATGCCGCGGGCAACGATCATCCTCGCGTGGCTCTCAGCGGCTCAGTCCGTTTTCACCAGTCCGTACTGGGAGCGATTAAACCCGAAAAAGAACTGTATGCCACCGACAAGACACTGGGGCGCATGGATGTGGCTTACGACAACGTTGAGTTCGGTCAGAGCGGCCGCTGTATCGATCGTTCAGACAAAGTCGAACTCTCACCCGATGGAACGGAATTAAGCGTCGCCTGGAGTCTGCGCGGGGGCGGCGGTATCGGTCGCGATCAGATCCGCATTCTGGTCGAAGCAGAGGAATGAATGTGTATCTGAATCTGTTTTTGTCATCTGAATTTGAACTAACCCGGAACCTGTTGCCGGTTCACCTGATTCTGTTATTTATCCCAAGTGAGAAGAGTAAACAATGAAAACCTGTCGTCTGCAATCCGTCAAACGTGGCTTCACACTGATCGAACTGCTGGTCGTCATCGCCATCATCGCGATCCTGATCGCCCTGTTACTGCCCGCCGTTCAGCAGGCCCGCGAAGCAGCCCGCCGCTCAGAATGCAAAAACAATCTGAAGCAACTCGGTCTCGCGATGCACAACTATCACGACACCTATCGCGTCCTGCCTCCCGGGTTCAATGTCGATCTGGTCGTCGCCAACACATCCACCGGCAACGGTGGTCTGGGCTGGAGCGGTTCCATTCTGCCCGGCCTCGACCAGGCGAATGTTTACAACATGATTGACTTCAACGCCGACTGGGGCACGGGTGATAATGAGAAAGCCTGTGCAACGTATCTCAGCGTCTATCGCTGCCCGTCGGATATTACCGTTAAACATCGTAATCACGACGGCATCGACGCCCGCGTACCGACTTCGTATCTCGCCTGCTTCTCCGGAACCCGGGGATCCGACAGTGAAGCGAATGTCACCGACGCCGACGGCACCTTCTTTCTCAACAGCTCCATCGGGATTCGCGATATCACTGATGGGACCTCGAATACCATCGCTGCCGGTGAATGTGTAAACGACTTCGATGCATTCAAAGACCACTTCTATATCGGTTCAACATCGATCGGCGGCTGGGATGGTGCTCCCCGCGAATACTCCGAGTATGTCGCCAGCACCGGCGTTCCCATGAACACAACCAACGAAGTCTGTTTCGGCAGCCTGCATACCGGCGGCGCCCAGTTCCTGTTCCTCGACGGTTCCGTTCGCTTCCTCAGTGAAAACATGAGCCAGACCGTTTACTCGTACCTCGGCAGTCGTGCTGATGGTAACCCGATCGGCGATTTCTGATCGGCGTCTGTTCTGACTAACTGAAATCTAGCAGCAGGATGACAGTTCGCTGTCGTCCTGCGATCACTCACATTCTCTTTCTGGACCACTGTTACCATGAACGTCTCCTACCGAGCCTCGGCTGTTCAAACCGCGGGCCTGTTCTGTTTATTGATCGCAGCTGCCGGCTGTTCTTCTGAAACAATTGATACCGCTGCCGGCCAGCCTGCTGCAGAGGTCGCGAAAGCGGTCGCCACACTCAATGACAGTGGCGCTGAAATCGTGCTCGACTCCGCCGGCGAAGTGATCGCAGTCAAACTTCCGGCCCAGACCAGCCCGGAAGTACTGGCGACACTCACCAGCCTGAATAAGCTGAAACGCATTGATGCCACCGAAACCGATCTCAAGCAACCCGCATTTGCCGATCTGAAGTCTCAGAATCCACAGGTGGAAATTGCGTTCCCCCATTGAAGCGGTGCCCTTTATTCCGAATCTCAATGTGTTAAAATAAATCACATCCCATTTTCATTCGCCCAATAGTAGAACCACCATGAAGCTCCAGACGATCTGCGTTCCCATGTTGTTACTCGCTGCCTCTGTCCTGCCCGTTCACGGGGAAGAACTTCCTCCGGCGCCCCGGGGTTCCTTCACGATTGCTGTGATCCCGGATACCCAGCACTACAAGGGACGTGGTACGCACAGTAAAAAGCAGGCAAAAGATCCCACGACGAACCCCGTTTTCGAAGCGATCACGGACTGCATCGTCGATGAGCTGGACCGACAGCGGATTGTGTTCGTCTCTCATGTCGGCGATATAGTGGATATCAATAACGACGAACAATGGGCCGTCGCACAGAACTGCATGGACAAGCTGCACGGCAAAGTCCCTTACGGAATCAGTGTCGGCAATCACGACATGACGGGAAAAACCGGCAACTCGGCATTGTTCCAGAAATATTTTCCCCGTTCCCGCTTCGCGGAATTCGACTGGTATGGCGGCTGCTATCCCGGCGAACCGAACCAAACGGAAATCTCAGGCAACAACGCGAACAGTTACCAGCTCTTCTCTACAGAAGGCATGGATTTCATTATCGTGCATCTGGAATGTAACGCCCCCGATCCGGTTCTCAACTGGGCCAGTGAAGTACTCACCAGACATGCCGACCGCAGAGCGATTATCACCACCCACATGGATCTGGGCCCGCTCGAGCATCCCAAACAGCCACGCGACTACTTCGACGCGCCCAAAGGTCGCATGGTCTGGAAAAAGTGCCACGGTGCCAATGGAAACACTTCACAGCAGATGTGGGAAAAATGTTTCAGCAAACACAAGAACCTGTTTCTGATCTGCTGTGGTGACCAGAGCCGTACCCAGGCGATGCGCCAGAGCGTCAAAGGCCAACATGGGAATACGGTGCATGAACTGCTCTCCGACTACGGAGCCGAAGGCTTCCGGCTGATGCGGTTCCTGCCTGCTCAAAACAAAATTGAGGTCCGCACCTGGAATCCCGTCAAAGGGGCCTCCTGTGAAAAAACGAAGCTGATCCCTGAGCGGGACCAGCATCAGTTCACGCTGGACTACCAGATGACCAAATCTGCCGACTGACATCCAACCAGAGTCATTTCGAAAAAGCAGCTCACAACCCCCACTCCGGTTGTGAGCTGCTTCTCTTTTCCCGCCTGTGCGATTCCACGGGGCTTCTCCCCGTCCGTCATGCCAATCGCCTGTCGCACATCACCCGCAACAGACACACATCCATAGACGTTGATTCATCGACTTCGACTCTGTCTGTCCGAAGCAGTTACCAGATCAGGATTTCGGTCTGCGCGAAGTTTCAGGAAATTGTGCGCCTCACAGGAATCCGCTACCAAAGTGCGTTGTATCTGTATATAATTAGGAACATTTCTCATTTCCCATCGCGCAACTGTGATTTATGTCGAAACCACAAGACGTACCGTCATTTCTGGAATTACTGCAGGAGAGCCATCTGCTCTCGGAAGACAAAGTTCGCGCCGTCATTGAAGAATTCGACCTGGAATCCGCCGAAAAGCCCAAGGAAGCCGCTCAACGTCTGGTCACCGGGAAAGTCTTGACGCGTTACCAGGGCGAACGCCTGCTCGCCGGCCGTAAACGTGGTTTCTTCATCGACAAATATAAGGTGCTGGAAGTCCTCGGCTTCGGCGGCATGGGCAGCCTGTATCTTGCGGAGCATCTGGAGACGAAGGAACCGGTCGCCCTCAAGGTCCTCAATGACAAATGTCGCAACGACGCGGGCATGCTGACCCGGCTCAAACTGGAAGCCTCAGCCGGATCGCGTCTCGATCACCCCCACATTGTCCGCACGATCTCCTATGAAGGATCAGGGGCCGTCTGTTACATCGCGATGGAATTCATCAAAGGCATCAGCCTGCTGGAACTGGTCCTGCTCAAACAGAGATCGCTCCCTTCTCCCCAGGTCTGCGACGTCATCGCACAGGCCGCTCTGGGGCTGGAAGAAGCACATCAGGCAGGCATCATCCACCGCGACCTCAAACCGGAAAACCTGATCATCGATTCTCAGGGTTATGTCAAAGTACTCGACTTTGGTCTGGCCCTGCTCAAAGACAATCCCGATGCGGAATTCTCACTCTCGATGATCTTCGGACACGGCTGTGTGGGGACCCCCGAATACATCGCCCCCGAGCAGTCCCGCGAAGGCACCACCGTTGATGCCCGGGCCGATGTTTACGGACTCGGGGGGACGATGTATTTCCTTCTGACAGGTAAACTCCCCTTCCCCAAAGGGACCGCTGCTCAGAAAATTCAGGCCCACCGCGAACAGACTCCCCGGTCGATCGCCGAAATCGCACCCGCGATCCCTGCTGAAGTTGTCGCGATTGTCGAAAAGATGATGGCCAAGGATCCCGAGGAACGTTATCAGTCGATGGCAGAAGTCGCCGCGGCACTGGAACCCTTCGCCGAACGCCAGCCGGTCGAGTTCCGCTTTAATAAAGTTGTCTCGCAGCGGGTCCAGCATGCCAAGGCCCGCAGTGCGATCGCTCAGTCAAGTATCGTCAAGCCGCAACTCTCTTCGCGCATCGCGACCGCCAGCCATGTTGCCGAACAGGCGAGGCAGCAACAGAAAGCTGACGGCATCGAACGTCTGACCCGCGGCGAATCGGACATCTCCAAGAGTGGCATCCTCCGTCACGGCGTGCCTACCGAATCAACAGACCACATGGCCCAGGAAGCCTCGGACGCCCTGGTCAAAGACTTTCAACCGATTGAACTGATCGACCTCGACGATAAACGCCGCTTCCCGATCTTCAAACAGCGGGTGACCCTCGGCCGGAATCCCACCTGCGACATTCAGATCGATCGCCCCGGCATTTCAGGCAACCACTGCGAATTCCACTACGAGAACACCGGCTGGATCGTCACCGATCTCAAAAGCAAAAACGGCACCGAAGTCGACGGCCGACGAATTCAGGAACAGATCCTCTTCCCCGGCAACACTCTGTCACTGGCCGCCAGCTATCACTTCCGCGTCGCCTCGCCGAATCAGTACGTCCAGAAAAACAAGAAGAAGCCGATGCTGATCGCCGCCTCTGTCGTGGCCGGCATCTGTCTCATCGCCGGCATCGGCTACTGGCTGCTGTCTTAAATATTCCAGGGAAAGCTACTTCTGATTCTCTTCCTGCAGTGCCCCCTCAATATACTCCGCCACCTGTTTTCCCAGCAGGTCATAGCCTTTGCCGTTGAAGTGCACGTCTTTCGGATTCTGTACTTCTGACAGATGCGGCGTAATGAAGGTAAACAGATCGTCGATCTCCACACCGTTCCGCTCCATCACCTTCGCAGCGATCGCATTCTTTTCTTCCAGCTTCGCCTTCATTTCCGGTCCCTCTTTCCAGTCAGCCGGGATCGGCGTACTGCTGGCCCAGACCACCTTCGCCCCGGTCTGCTTCAGACGCTTTACAATCTCTTCCAGGCGTTTCTCGTAGTCGTCGACATTGGTCCGTCGATCGTGAATCCCAAAGTTAAAATGGATCAGGTCCCAGTTACCGTCTCCCAGCCAGACATCGAGTTTCTTCAAGCCTGTCGCCGTCGGTCCGCAGTTCGCTGGAGCCCGATGCACGTTGGCTTTCCCTTTTAAGGCGTTCCGGGCCGCCTGTGTGTATCCCCGCGAAACCGAATCCCCAATCAGCAGCACGCGGGGCAGTTTGGGATCGTCGGCCACGTAATCCCAGGCGGTCTTCTGACCGGCGACTTTCTGTTTTTTGTAGATCGGGAGATAAAAACCGCCCAGGTTTTCCTCGAGCACGGTTTCCCACGCCTGCTGTTTCGCGGGCAGCGTCGCTTTCCAGGCCGCGAACTTTTTGTTGATCTCTGCCTCCTGCTTCGCTTTTTTAGCAGCAGCTTCGTCGGCGTTGGTCGGTTCGGTTTTCTTGTCATTCGCCTGCAGCGAGGCTACGATGAAACTCAAACAACACAGAATCAACAGTGTGGAACGCAGACAACGGATTGATTTCAACATCGATATTCTTCCCGGTAACTGAAAACGAACGGATTTGGACCTCGTCTTCAGGATACCGCAGGCGCAAGCCGGAAACAATCTCGCCTCAACCGCCCGAGTCGCGTTCAGGCTGTTTTATCATTCACATTTAGATACCGGGGATCTCCCATGTCTGACTCATTCCGCTCGCAACTCAAACAGGGGAAACTGCTGATTGCCCCCATGGTTACCTTTTCCTGCTCGGAAGCCGCCGAGATCCTGGCGGACGTCGGCTATGACTGGCTGTTCCTCGACGCCGAACACAGCACCTTTGCCCCCTCCGACCTGCAGGCCATCGTCGGCCGGGTGAGTCATAAGATCCCCAGCCTGGTCCGGCTGCCCGCCCCCGAAGAAGTCTCCATCAAGAAAGCCCTCGACCTGGGAGCCGCCGGTATCATCGCTCCGCAGGTCAATTCAGTGAAACAGGCCGAACAGATCGTCTCCTGGTCCCGTTACTCACCTGAAGGAACCCGGGGGGTCGGCCTGGGTCGTGCCCACGGCTACGGTTTTGCCTTCGATGACTACCTGGCCAAAGCGAATGAGGAAACCACCGTCGTCGTTCAGGCCGAGCACATCGATGCGGTTTTCGCGATCGAACAGATCGTCGCCGTCCCCGGCGTCGACGCAGTTTTGATCGGCCCCTACGATCTCTCTGCCAGCATGAAACGCATCGGCGAGATCGATCATCCCGAAGTGACCGGCGCCATCGACCATGTCACCGAAGTCTGTCAGAGATACAACATGCCCCTGGGCATCTTCGGCGTCACCGTGGACGCAGTCAAACCGTACATCGACAAAGGCTTCACCCTGATCACCGTCGGCGTCGACACCGTCATGCTGGGCCACGCCGCCCGCAAAATGCTGGGACAGGTTAAGGGGTAGGGTACTTATCCTGACATCCGGGAAGCGTTCAATAATAATCTGCAGCCATAGATCATCTGCGATCAGCAATACCTGACTCCAGAAACTGCAGGAAAGGTACGTCTTCCCTCACCGCTCCGATTAATCTATCTCTGGTGTTCGTAGTTTCATAAAATTCGGTAAGAGGCGGTTCACCTGTGTGGTCTGAAAAGGAGTTCCCGATGCGTCGCACATTACCTCTTGCCCTGCTGGCAATTTTGCTTCTATTGACAGCCTGTACTGATAAGCCGAATTCAAGTCCGCAGGCTCAAAGCAGCGCCAGTAATTCTGCAGTCGCTCTGTCTGAAGCCGACAAGGCTGATGGACAGAGCATCTCCTCAGAACCGAGCCTCTCGGCACACAGCCGCGCACTGTTTGAGTGGTTTGATTCGCTGGGTGTTCCAAACCTCGACAATCGAAATTATCTGCAGATCTATCTGGGAACCTTTTGGACTCTGGGTGATGACAAAGAAAAACCTCAATATTCGAATGTGTTTTTACTTGAATCCAATGGATCTGAAAAGGAAGCCTTCACCCTCGGTATGCGTATCGTAACCTACTCTGATGAGAACCCGAATATGCTCACAGGAATGCCATATGAATTCAAAGAAGTCGATCTCAGAAAAGACGTAATCCGAAGACTGAAGCACTTACGCTCGCGACCCCCGGAAGAAAATCGCCTGAGGCATATTGGCAGACAGTCAAGTGAGTTGATGGAACTGTTTATTCTCGCCCGTGGCTGCTTTGGTGCGGGACACTATCAGGAGGCAGAAGAACTCATAACCTATATGTCTGAGACACCTGATTTAAAGACACAGGAACCACTGGGAAAGGAAGGCCTTCAAAATGCTTTGGCGGAGGACATGGCTAAGTCGTTCATGTGGAAGGCCGTAAGAGACTTCAGCGATCAAGAAATACCACGCCAGGATTTGCTTCAGCGTTTTCGCGAGATTGCAAAACATTTTCCACAGAGCTCACAAGCTGTACGCGCCAAAGAGTCAGCAGAAATTCTAACCCGAATGATTCAGGAAGACGAAGCGCATGCACAAAAAAAAGCCAGGCCTCTGGAAGAAATGACAGTCCAGGAACAGGTGGCGGAACTGATCTATCAGCTGCGCGATCAGAACGCAACCCAACACAGTCAGCCAGGTTCGTGTGATATATTCGATGATCCACGGGATGGGGGCTGGATTCCTCGTCAGGTAGAAGGTAAAGGGAGTCCCGCCACGCAACTGGTAAAAATGGGAGACGTGGCCCTGGAACAGTTAATCGATGCCGTTGATGACAACAGCTTCACACGTTGTGTCGGGTTTCATAGAAACTTCTATTTTTCACACCATGTTATTCGTGTTGGCGAATGCTGTCAGACCATCATCGATCGTATTCAACCAACGGGAAGACGCTTCGATATAGAAGGTAATCCTCAGCGCGCCAAAGCAGCTATGAAAATCTGGTACCTGGGAAACTGACCTGAGATTCACGCTCCGGTCTGCGGCTCCAGAAACCGCAGGTGATGGGCAGCGTGAGTTGTGTAAACAGTTTCCAGCGTTTCGCGATCCAGGCGGCCGAAGCCGGGGTGCCAGTGGTAAGGTCCCTCGTGGGCTTTGAAGCGGGCCACGCTCTGGGCAAAGTGTTCCGCTTCCGCGGCGTCTGCCAGATCCGCTGCCGGGACGAAAATCGGAGTCGTCGGAATTCCCTGGGGAGAATCCCCCTTGAGCAGGCGCGGCAGGAACAGCCGACGCATCACCGGCCAGAGAGGAGCATAGATCAGCATCCACTTTGGGTATCCGTCGAGTGCGGGGTCCTGCACCAGAGACAAGTGCCGACAGATCTGGGCCAGATTCCACTTGCCCCGCTGGGTGTAGCCGGTCCGTAACAGTGACTCCACTTCCGCAACCGCGTCCTCCAGCCGTTCGAACTTCAGTTCCCGCAAATCCTCAATCATCGCACCGGTTTCCTCGATTTCCTCTCCCACTTCCCCCTGCTCCGCGACAGCAGACAGTTCCTGTCATAAACTTTTCTGTCAATTTCCGAAACCGGTACACAGAGTAATATTGCTTTTTTTGGCCGAGAGAGGACAAAGTATGCTTTTCCACTGATTGATGAACTGTGGAAAGATTCAGAGGGATCAACGCTCCGGCAGTGGGTATAATCAAAGAGACAGCCTCGCCCTGGATTTCCCGGCCAGTCTGATCCCACTTCTCGATAAGGAACACTTGATTGACAAACGCGTTTCTGCCTCGCTTTCTGGTCTGCCTCGGGCTGCTGTCGCCACTCCCCGTTTTTGCTCAGGAAGCTGCCCCGGGGCCCGCTGATCCCAGTGCAGCGAAAAGTTCTCTGAAGTCAACCCTGGTCGAAGAGGCCAAGCCAGAACTGAAGCGTCCTGCCAGTCCGGGTGAAGCGACTGAGGTACAGGCCCTGATTTATGTGATTGATATTGATGAAATCAACTCCGCCGACCAGAGCTTTGCCGCCAGCGTGTATTATGAAGCCCGCTGGAACAGTCCTCTGCTCCAGCATGCAGGCCCCGGACCACTGCACGTCGATCTGGCCGACATCTGGAATCCCCGCCTGACCATTATCGGTCAACAGAATTCCTGGAAGTCGTATCCCGAGACTGCGGAAATCCTGCCGGACGGAACCGTCATTTATCGACAGAAAGTCTGGGGCCATTTTTCGCAGCCACTGAATCTCCACGACTTTCCTTTTGACCGCCAGGAGCTCTCCATCCAACTGGTGGCCCCGGGCTTTTCAGAGAAACAGGTCAGAATGACACCCAGGGTTGGCGAACTGGGGAGAGCATCCAACCTGGCTCCCCACTTTTCCTTACCCGACTTTGATATTCTCTCCTTCGAAGCAAAATCGGCACCGTACTATCCGGACCAGGGCCCCATTGGCGTCGCGGGTTACGAAATGAAGATCCAGGTTGCCCGACAGCCTGAATATTACATTTTAAAGGTCATCCTGCCCTTATGCCTGATCGTGATTATGTCCTGGCTGCCCCGCTGGTTGAATCCGGAACAGTCAGGAACCAACATCGGGATCTCTACATCAGCGTTCCTGACTCTGGTTGCCTACCTGTTTGCGATCACGGTTCTGCTGCCGCGGATTTCCTATATCACGCGCATCGACCGTTTCATCATGCTGTCGACCCTCACGGTGTTTTCAGGATTGATACAGACGGTAACAAACACCTACCTGCTCAAGGGCGAAAGTATTCAGAATAAACGTCTGGTGGCGCAGCTCGATTTCTGGTCGCGGATCCTGTACCCGGTTATTCTGGTAGCGGTCATCGTGATCTCATTTGTACTATGAATGTCTGACATGTTAAAACATGTCTAACAATCGGCGTGAATGTAACGCTGGTCGCATCCCCAATACTCAAGCAGATAAAGTCCCATGTTCACGACCCGCGATGCCACTCTGGATGACCTGCCTGCGATTGTCGACATTTACAATCAGTCGATTCCCGCCGGCACCGCGACGGCAGATACCCGGCCGATTACCGTTGAAAGCCGCCGACCGTGGTTTGCCCAGTTCTCACCAGACAAGCGGCCCATCTGGGTGGCTGAAGACGAAGCGGGACAGATCGCCGGCTGCATCTATGTGACCTCTTTCTACGCGGGGCGGCCGGCGTATGACAAGACGGCGGAAGTCAGTCTCTACCTGTCGAAGTCGCACCAGAAGCAGGGACTGGGCACGTTTCTGCTGCAGAAAATGATCGATGCCTGCCCTTCTCTGGGCATTACAACCCTGGTCGGCATGCACTTCGATCACAACGAGGCTACGAAACATCTGAATGAAAAGTTCGGCTTCGAAGTCTGCGGGCACCTGCCCGAAATCGCTGAAGTGCGCGGACAGAAACGGGGACTGCTGATCTCCCTGCTGCGAATCCCCGAATGTCCGGAAGACTGAAATCTTTAGCCCTTATCGGGGGAAGTCGATTCCTTTGGCGCTGGTTCTGACGAGGGCTCCTTGTCCGTTGCTTCTCCCGACTCTTTCGCAGGAGCCTCCGCATCGGCTGGTTTCACTGCGTCAGTTACTGTTGGCACCAATGGATAGGCCTTGAATTCCTCGGCCGTCAGTTCCAGCACGCGGCCCGCTGCAGTGAGTGCAAAGCCGCCGTTGTCAGCGATGTCTGCGGTGTAGGCCAGCAGGTACTTGTCGTTCTCCTGACCCGAGTCTGTCAGCACGGCATTCCAGATGACGACGACCTCCCCCGCTTCAATCATCTTTTTCAGACTCTCGGGGATCGTAACCACAACTACGGAATCGGGAGGGACGATCCCATCCGCTTTCGGAGGAGGCGGAGGGTTGTCGATGAAGTCCTGCAGATCTTCCAGGCTGGAAGGAGAGCGTTCCCGTTTCTGATGAAATTCGTGATACGCCAGGCCCAGCGGCTGCATTTCACTTTTAAAGGAATGTGCCTGCTCTGCGGGTTTGAAGAGGCGACCGGAATAGATGCCAACCACCAGCAGAATCAGAAACGCAAATACCAGTCCTCTGACGATGAGCGGAGAACGATAAGGGGGATGCTGACGGTCTGTCTCCGGCGTGGAGGTTGGCGTCTGTGATTCACTGTGCTCGTTTGAGTCCATCGTGATCTCCGTGGCTCATCTTCAGAAGTCAACCGCTGTCGGAACGCGATACGCTGCGGCTTTGCATGGGAACGGAAAGATCACTGTACCCGGAACAGAGCACGAATACAAGAACGCATTCGCAGACCTGCAGCGATCACATTCTCTGCGACGACTGGTTCTGCCACAGCTTCCAGTAAGCCTGCAGACGCTGTGCGAATGCTTTGGGCTGTTCCGCATAGATGCGATCGGCCAGTGCGAGTCCCGCTGACTGCAGTTCTTCCCGCTGTTGACCGATCAGCGTTAAGAGTTGATCGATGTCGCTGGTCGCGCCGAACCGCTCCGGTTCGCTGGTCAGCTGACTGGTCATCACCGCCAGATCGTGATCGTCGCCGAGGTAATCATTTAACTGATCGAGTTCCTCAAGCTGCGCTGCCATGATCGGCTCCCAGACTTTTTTCAGCAGCCGCAGATGATACATCAAATACTTGCTGCGTTTGCGGCACTCGTGAAAGAGTTCATCGTGCGGTTGCACATACAGTTCCGCCAGTGCCTCAGCACCACGACGGTAATTCCGCTGTAATCCGGTTTTGAGAATCTTGTCTGATTTGCCTTTGATCTTCCACTCGTCAATCTGCCGATGTGCGGTCTGCAGCTCGTCACACAACTCTTGCAGTTCCTGATCCAGGTCAATCCACTCTTCCACCAGCTGCTGCTTGCGTTCCTGGAAGCAGCGTTCAAAAGCGGCAAACAGGTCTACGTATGCGGGATCGTCGAAGCGTTCCTTGAGTTTCGCCAGAGATTCCAGCATCGATTCGGCATCACGTACGCGGGACAGCCTGCGTCCTGCATCACGGTACCAGACATTAATGCGGCTGTAGTCGTCTCCCAATCCCGACCGGACGATTCGAATCAACCCCCGCAGTTTCTTGAACCGTTTGCGAACTTCATGAATGGCCTCGTGCCGGTCCGATTCTGAATCCTGCAGTTCCTGGATCGCCTTATGCACCTGATGACCGGCAATCCGCCGCACGCCGTCTGCCAGTGATTCACCTTGTTCGAACTGATAACTCATCGTAAGTCCTGAGGCAGCAATAATAGAAGGAACGGTTTTAGAAAGCGTTACCTTACCAGAAACGATCCGTTTTGTTAATTCTGCCGCAGTTTGGACCGGTTCAGGCAGTCTCTTCCGTAGCCTGTGTTGGCGCGGATTCTACCCAGTGCATCACGACCACAATTAACACTCCAGAGAGCATGAAACCACTGATGACCGGAATGACGGTGCCGTTATAACTGTGACCGATCAGAATCCCGCAGGGAACCGAGATCAGCGTCGAAAGTGCGCCCATCACTGCCGCTCCGATACCGGCGATATGCCCCAGCGGCTCCATTGCCATCGCATTCAGATTGCCATACATGATCCCGAAACAGAACAGAATGATCATCATATAACCCATCATCGTCCACAGCGGGGGCTGTCCTCCCGTACTCAGAACGTACACAAAGAACAGCAGGGAGATGACCGTCGAAATTCGTTTGGACCACCGCGACAGGTTCTGCATCCCGAACCGCATGACCAGTCGCCCGTTCACAAACGAAGCACTGCCGATACAGAGGGCCAGGATGGCGAAGTACAGCGGAAACATGGTTCCCAGTTGGTACTGCTTCTGAAAGATCTGCTGGGCGGAACTCAAATATCCCAGAAACGCGCTGGAGATCAAACCCAGTGAGATCGTATAACCCAGCGAAACACGGTGTGAGCAGACTTCAACTACCGCAGACTTGATGCGCGCGATTGAGAAGGGAATCCGCCGCTCTACACTCAGAGTCTCGGGCAGGCGCAACGCAAACCAGGCGAGGGTCAGCAGTCCGCAGACCAAGAGTGCAGCAAAGATGGCGCGCCAGTGTGCGATCAGTAAAATCCCCTGCCCCAGGGTAGGTGCGATCGCCGGAACGAAAATGAAGATCGTCATCACAAACGACATGACTCGGGCCATTGCGGGGCCTTCGTACTGATCGCGGACGATTGCCACGATGACACACCGGGGCGCTGCCAGCCCGAGCCCCTGGAGAAACCGTCCCCCGAGCATTACGTTCAGATCTGTAGCAAACAGAGAAAACAGGCTGCCTGTCAGAAACAGACCGAATCCGAGGTAGACAGCTGGTTTTCGGCCGGTGGTGTCTGAGAGTGGACCATACACGCCCTGCCCGAACGCGAGCCCCAGAAACAGAAACGAGACAATCAGCTGGCTGTCATTGGCCTCACGGGCCCCCAGATCCTGACCGATTTCTGTCAGAGCAGGCAGCATCGCATCGATCGAAAGTGCGACCAGCGACTGCATCAAAGCCATCATCGCCACAAATTCCGCAAAGGAAATCGCGACGGGTTCTCGTTTCACACTCAAGGAACGCTATTTTCTACTAGAAGGAGATCCAGGGAATCATCAGTGGTACGGGCGCCCGCCTGTGAATCATATCGTTCTACTCCCGTGGAGAAAACCATGCTTCTTCCCCGAATGTTCCTCTTGCTGAAATGATCGGGAAATCCTATCTTGCGTGGTGTTTGAGTTATTCCCTATTTCCTTCGAAAGACAATTACCATGCAAAGTGCAGAAGGTTGGCGTTCCATTTTAGAGAACTGGCCCGAAGTGATCCCCAAGCGGGGCATTATCGTCACGAACTACCAGGAATCGATTCCCTTTCAGAACTTCCTGCTCTCCACAGGCGTGGTACTGCTGGAACGCGATAAGCCGGATTCCCTGGGAGCGCGCAAAGTCATGCTGTCTTACGAAGCGATCAGTGCCATCAAGCTGACCGACACAATGGAACTGGCCCGCTACCAGGTCATGGGCTTCCAGCCGGTATAAGTAAAACTGACTTCTCTGCCTGCCCCGATCAGGTGACCGCCATCCAGCGGGAGAGCAGGATCGTGGGTAGCAGCAACGCTGCTGTCAGAATCGCGTAGGCAGGGTTGGTCGTCCAGACAAAGACCATGATCGCATTCAGCATCACATAAGAGATGAGCATCGTCTTGACGGCGATCTGCACGTTTTGGGGTGCGGGGTTCAGAATGGCCTGCACCAGCCGCCGGTTGATGGTCAGAATCACTACACCTGCCGCCGCCAGGACCATCGTCAGATTGATTTCCCGCGGCCAGGGATAAGTCGCCAGCATCCAGACCAGACCGCCGAGACCAGCGTTGATCACCAGCAGCCCTCCTATCAGGTGACCGCGATGACTCTGTTTCGCTTCCATCCGGGCAAACCAGGTGAGCCCCATGATGAAGAGCCCCATGGCTGCCGCGATGCGTAATTGTGGTTTGACCCACAGATTGATCTCGCGTGCCACCGCACTGGCCCCCAGCATCAGGTTCAGGAAACGACAGCTGCCCATCATGACCGGGCCGAGAAACGTCTTCTTCAGAATCACGTCATAGCCCAGAATCGCGACAACCAGCAGGCCGGCGACAATCAGGCTCTGCGTCCCCACCGTCTGGGCTGCCCCGACACCGGCCAGCATCAACATGCCGCCCAGCACCGCAGCATTTCGAGTGGAAATGCGCCCGGAAGGAATCGGCCGTGACGGCCGTTCCTCGGCATCCACTTTCCGGTCGAAGACATCGTTGAAGACCATCCCTGCGAGGTACAGGCCCGCTGATGCGACCAGTAATAATCCGAAATCCAGCCGTGGCTCAAACGAATTATGCGTCAGCAGAAAACCCAGGATGATGTCCGACATTGCTGTGAACACCGTGGGAAACCGCATTAGTTGTAAATACGCGAGACACTTTTTCATGCTGACGTTGATTTCTATTCCTCGGAAACGGCGTCGGCCCAGGCTTCCAGCTGCTGGTACTGTCGTTCAAATTCGGGCGTGGTTGCCTGCATCGGGCTCTTGAAGAACGAACTCAGATACGACATCACACCGCTGCGACCACCGCGCCGCCATTCCCGTTCGGTAAAGCGAACCATATCGAGCATCAGGGGAGCAGCCAGAATCGAGTCGGTTCCCTGCCAGGTAAACTGCAGCGCCATCTTCGTATCGAGGAAACCCTGGAAGTGAATGTGGTCCCAGGCGGTCTTCCAGTCACCCATCGACTCAATGTATTCGATGGAGACCAGAGTCTGCGGTTTGTATCCCAGGATTTCAGTCAGCAGATGATCTTTTGAATGGACCTTGTTCGACTTATTGACCGGATCGTCCAGCACTTTGCCGTCCAGGTTTCCGAAGATGTTATGTCCGACCCAGCTCATCACGTTGAGGTTACGATGAGCAAACATCGGGGCCAGAACACTCTTCATCAGAGTCTCACCGGTCTTACCATCCCGTCCTCCGTGCAGAACCTGCTTCTCTTCTGCCAGTTCGATCATGGCCGGCAGATCGGTGGCTGCGGAAGGAGTGAAGTTGAGATGCGAACAGCCGGCTTCCATCGCGGCAATTGCATACAGCGAACTGGCGGGAACCGGAGATGTCACTCCGTTTTCGAGGGCGTCTTTGAGTTCAGCCAGGCTGAGCGATTTCGCTGCTTCATCGACCGGCGGTTCCGTGGAAGCCAGGTTGACCACAACCACGTGACCCAGATCATGCTTTTCCTGGAACTCTTTGATATCCGCAGTCAGACGGGCCAGGGTTTCCTGCAGAGTTTCTGTATCGAACTTACGAACGGCATCACCGGCGAGAGATCGAATCGTATCTCCGACATGGATCAGCGTTCCCGGCTTGACGTTTTCATCGTAGGACTTGAGGTCTTCTTCGACGGCCTGCAGCAGTGCGGGGTGGAACACGCCTGAGTTTTCACTGAAGTATTTCGCGGCTTCGACAAACGAGGTATCGCGGATTTCGTGACCGCCGATGACGAACTGATCCCAGTCGCGCAGGTCCAGTTTCTTGAAGTAGGGATTTTCTGAAACAAGACCGCTGGTGCCGGTCAGGCCTTTCGTCAATGCGGAAAGTCCCACTGCGGCTGTGGTAGCCACACCGCCCCATGCTCCGATAATCCAAATCCCGATACGTTGTTGCGTCATGATATTGCCTGAAATCTGATAAAAGTTGGTCTAATGGTAATCGTTGTTGTTAGCTAGCCGGGTGGGAGCAGTCCAGTAGAGACCGGCGGACATGAGGTCGACCGGAACTCCTGACTACTGATGCTGGATCACCATCTCTGAGGGAAGTTGATGACAATAAATTGTCAGAAAATATACTTAAATTTGCTTAATATTATAGATGACAGTCGTCAGTTCACAATCAAGGAAATGCCAGACTCACCCACATTTTTATCTGATCTGTCTCTGGGGACTCGGTTCAGCTGGTTTGTAATGTCTGATCAATCCAGTCCATGAGTGACTGCTTGAATTCTTCAATCGTCGCCAGTGCGGACGCTTTGGTTTCTGCCAGCTGACCGGCTTCAGAGACCTCCGCCTGGGCAAAATAGTAGAACTTGATCTTCGGCTCTGTACCTGACGGACGCACACCCAGCTGCACTGTCAGTGGCGAGCCTTCGGCCCGCGCTTCAAACATCAGAACATTTCCTTTGGGTTTAGAAAAGGTCTCAGCAGTGGTATTTTCGGGTAATGAACGAATTTCGAGATCCGCGTAATCCCGGACCAGGGTGAACGTCAGCTGCCCCATTTTCTGTGGGGGCGTGCTGCGAAACGCCTTCATCAGCTGCCTGATCTGCTCGTTGCCTTGCGACCCCTTGCAGGTCTTGGACACCTGGCCTTCCAAGTGGAATCCATGCTCAACATAGAGTTCATCCAGGTGATTGAGCAGGGTTTTGCCCTCACTCTTCAATTCTGCCGCCAGTTCACAGGCCCAGAGTGCACCAATGGCGGCGTCTTTATCGCGGCAGTACGTTCCCGCCAGGTAACCCAGCGATTCTTCCGTACCGAAGACGAATTTGTCCGGCCCTTCCGCATCCATTGTCTCGGCAATGTATTTGAAGCCGACCAGCAGATTGTTAATGATCCGTGCACCGGCGCTCCGTGTGATCGCAGCAATCAGCGGCGTGGTGACAATTGTCTCTACAACATAATGCTCGGAGGTCAGGCTGCCATTCTCTTTTTGTTTGCGTAACACATAATCGGCGAGCAGTGCCCCAACCTGATTACCGGTCAGATGCACAAATCCGCCAGCGTCATTTTTAACGCAGACCCCCAGTCGGTCCGCATCCGGGTCACTGGCCAGAATGATCTCTGCTCCGGTCTGCGCTGCCTGCTCGATGGCCGGCTGATAGACTTCATCCCGTTCCGGGTTAGGCAGCTGGTCAGGTACATTCGGAAAGTTACCGTTCTGTTCGCACTGCGGTTCGAACCGCTCAATGCCTTTGAAGCCAACGTGCTGCAGAACCTGAAATACAGAGGTTTCTCCCACACCGTGCAGAGGTGTGAAAAGTCCTTTCAGTTCCCGGGCACTGGAATGGCTGTGCTCGGCGACACACTTACGATACTCGCCGGCAACATCCTCGTCGATCAGTTGGATTGTTCCCTGTTCAACCGCGGTGTCGAAATCGACGACAGGAATTTCCGTCGCCTGATAGACTTCGTCGATAATTCCCTGGTCGTGCGGCGGCAGAACCTGCCCACCAGTGGACCAGTAGGCTTTGAAACCGTTGTCCGAGGGGGGATTGTGCGAGGCAGTAATCATGGCCCCGACGTCACAGCCCAGCTGACGAACCGCAAAAGAGAGTTCCGGCGTAGAACGGGATGTCTTAAAGAAGTAAACCGTCAAACCATGGGCGGCCAGCACACTGGCTGCAATGCGGGCGAATTTCGAGGAATTGATGCGCGAGTCATGAGCGATCGCGGCCTTACCTGTTTCCTGTCCCGAGAATTTCTTGTAATACGCGGCCAGTCCGTGTGCCGACTCGGCAATCGTCCGCTCGTTAATCGTCGCCGAACCCAGCTCACTCATCAGCCCCCGACGTCCGCCGGTTCCAAACGGGATCACTTCCCAGAAGAAGGTATCGAGATCTTCAAAGGCTTTATCTTCAATCAGCTGGAGCAGTGCCGGTTGATAGCTGGCGTACTGAGGTTCAGTAACCCAGCGTTTGAGATTTTCGAAAGCGGATTCGGAAAGCTGTTTTTCAGAGACAGCATTCTGAGCCAAGTCGAGTGCCTGCTCGGAAGTGATGGAAGGGGACGGCTGGTTCATCCTGTTCTCGTTTTCATTGTTGAGACCGCGGGAACTGGTTTCTATGTGCGTAAAATCATATATATCAGTTGTTTCTGCTTCAGAACCGTAGCAGTTCCCAGACCGCTATCACGAACCAGGAGGGTGTGAACGGGTTCTGAATCTGGCTTAGATTGTAAAGGGAACTTCTCCCAGAGCCAACCCTCACGCCCTCTCCGATTCTGCGGACGCGCGCAGGAAACGATCTCGAAGTCGCGTGCTGAAATGGAAATCGTGCCTCCAGTTATCCCGATCAGCGCGAATGTAGGAATCAGTCAGGAAACGCCCCTCACCATGGCACTGAATTTTTGCCCATAACGATCAAATCCATTTCGTTAAGACTTTGCCAGATTTTAGTTTCACATCGATCAAGTCCTTGATTCCCCATCACCGCGGTGGCAGAATAGGTGAGTTAAACGTTATACAGATTAACTGGATACACCAATCTTGATTTCAGAATCAGATGAAATCGGGAGCGAGTCTTCCTGTTTCGCAACCTGATTCCTGCGATTCCGCTCCAATGTCCTGATCCATGATGAACCCGCTTGATAATCTAAATTAAGGTAGCATTATGAAGTTTGTTGAAGGCCAGACTGTTGGCATCGACCTCGGAACCACATATTCCGCCATCGCCCAACTCGACAAAGACGGGAATCCCATTTCCCTGAAAAACACGGATGGCCGCTCGATTACACCTTCGGTAGTTCTGCTGGGAGAAGAGGGACGCGTCGTCGTCGGCCCCTCGTTCGAACGGACGGCGATCGAAGACGATCCCTCCCGCATCATCGAAGCAGTCAAACGCCATATGGGCGACGATCACTTTTACGTCGTCTATCAGGAAAAGAAGCTGACCGCGGAATTCCTGTCAGCGTTGATCCTGAAGAAAATGAAACAGGATGCGGAAAAAGACATCGGTGCGATCACCAACGCTGTCATCACCGTGCCCTATTACTTCAATGACGTTCGTCGTAAAGCCACTCAGGACGCCGGCCGGATTGCCGGGCTGAACGTGATTGACATCATCAACGAACCAACAGCAGCCACCCTGGCCTATGCCTGGAAACGGAACGAGCTGGGTAATCCCGATGCCATGCCTGACGGCGAACGCACCATTCTGGTTTACGACCTCGGGGGTGGTACATTCGACGTCACAATCGTCCGCTATTCACCTACACAGTTCCGCGTACTGGCAACCGACGGGGACGTGATGCTTGGTGGTCTGGACTGGAGTCAGCGAATCGTGGACCACGTCGCGGAACAGTTCAAGAAAAAGTTCGGCAGCGACCCGCGCGAAGATCCCGTCACCATGCGGACCTGCGTGCAGGAGTGTGAAGACGCCAAGCGGGAACTGAGTCAGAAAGCCCAGGCCCCGGTATCCATTTATCACAAAGGGAACACACTGACAGTCGCGTTGACCCGAGGCGATTTCGAACGCATGACCGCCGACCTCCTGCAGCGTACCCGTGACACCACCGAGCTGGTGATGCAGCAGGCAGGCGTCGAAAAAGGAGAACTGGACGACGTCGTACTGGTGGGTGGTTCAACCCTGATGCCCGTGGTCGAAGAGATGCTCAAGACCGTCTGTGGTCGCGAGCCATCCCGCAGCATGAACCCGGAAGAAGCCGTTGCCCAGGGAGCCGCGATCCATGCGGCCATTCTGGAAGCCCGCGCTACCGGCGGTGAAAGCCGCATGGCCCAGGCAGTTAACAAGCGTCTGCGAAACGTCAGCACGGCAGACGTGAACTCGCACTCGCTGGGTGTAAAGATCACCGATCCCAACGACCGGACTCGGAAGATCAATCACATCATGATCAAACGCAATACCGAGATCCCTGCCAGTGTCAGCCAGAAGTTCGTGACAACTTCCGACAACCAGCAGCGGATTCACGTGATTATTCTGGAAGGGGAAGCCAGTGATCCGGATGCCTGCACCACCATCGGTGACTTCCGCATCCTGAACCTGCCTCCTAACCTTCCGAAAGGTTCTCCGGTAGAAGTCACCTACCGGTATGATGCCAACGGCCGAATTCATGCATCTGCCCGGGAACTGACCGGGAACAACGAATCGGCAACGGAAATTGTCCGCGATTCCGGTCTGGATTCCGAAGGCATTGACCGTTTCGAAGTTCTGGCCAAAGACTACGTGGTCGAATAAAATCCGGGCAGCGGGTCATCTCCGGCCCGCTGCTCCCTTTCTCACATGTGTCGCTGATGTTTTTCAATTCGTGATTTCTCAACACAGAGCAAGGAGTTCTCTCAGGTGGCAATTGACGTCTACAAGGAATGGCTGGGAATCCCGGAAGGAGAACGTCCTCCACACCACTACGATTTACTGCGTCTGGTCAAATTCGAAGATGATGAAGAGAAGATTCGAGCTCACTACAAAAAGCTGAATAATCACGTTCGAAAATACGCCTCCGGAAAATACTCCAACGAATCGCAGGAACTGCTCAACGAGCTGGCTAAGGCCATGCTCTGCCTGACTGACCCGGAACGCAAACGCGAGTACGACGAAAGCCTGGGCCGCGAGTTTGATGAAGATGAACTCACCGGTCCACAGTCCGTCGAACAGGTTCTTGTCGAGCAGGGACACATCACGAAAGAGCAGGCAGCTGAGCTCAAAGATTTTGCAGATCAGCGCGGCTTGACCATGCGGGATGCCGCCGTCCAGATGCGACTGGTCAACGGTGCCACCGCCACACAGGCCATGGCCCGCTCGCAGGGCATGCCTTATATCGACCTGGAGGAAACCCAGCCAGACAACGAGATTCTTCTCGAACTCCCCCAGCACGTCGCTAAACGAAACACGATTCTGCCGCTGTTCATCGACGATGACATGCTGCTGGTTGCCTGTGCGGATCAACCCACCCACGAACTCGAAGATGACCTGCGGATGCGATACCAGGTCCCCTCTCGCTGGGTACTCGCGATGCCCCGCTCGATCAACGAGGGGATCAAAAAGTATTACGCAGCCGCTGAAGAGAGCGAAGCGGAAGAAGAAGTCGCAGTCGAAGAGACCACTTCCAAAAAGTCAGCCAAAGCTGCCAAGCCGGCCAAAAAGCCCGAGAAAAAGAAACCCGCGAAGGGTGCAAGTCAACTCGCACCCGAGCAACTGAAAGAGAGGAAACAGCTCTCCATCATTTTCAGTGGGTGGGCTTTCATCGCCGCCATTCTGATCGACCAGTTTGTTCTGAAACCCTATGTCTTTTCACAGACCTGGCCCTGGCCCTGGGTGCTCTCCACCCTTTCCGTGCCAGCGATCGCGTTCTACTGGATGTCGGGAATGTGGAAGAAATAATCACAGGCTCCCGAGCCTGTCAGTCCTCTTCCTCTGCAGATTCACCGGGTGGCTGAGGCTTGAGTTCCGCCACCAGGTGACCCAATTTGCGGACTTCGATCACTTCCAGTTGATAACCCTGCCAGTCGCAGACATCGCCTACTTCAGGAATGCGTTCCAGTTTTTCGTGGAACATGCCGGCAACGGTCAGCAGACCGTCATCGGCAATTTCATATTCCTGCTGCAGCTTGCGACAGAGGTAACGCAGGGTTGTGATTCCCTCGACGTGGTACACGCCCGGTTCAACTTCACGCACCGGATCGCGGCGTAAAATGCGCCTGGCCCGACTCGGCTCCGGAGACAAAATCGTATCGATGATATCATCAAAGGCGACGATGCCAATCGTTTCCCCGTATTCGTCGACGACCGAAGCGAAGTTACACTCTTCTGCCTGAAACCGGGTGTAAACGTCTGCCAGGTTCGAACACCAGGGCACATGAATGACCCGCTTCGATTTCTTATTCAGCGAGGAAGTAGAAAACGAAGACAGCTCGGCTAAGGAAATAATGCGATCGATCTCTTCCGAATCCACTCCCTGTTTGCGGAGGATAATATAATCGGTATTGGGGGTAATCCGGGTCAGGTCTTCCAGCTGCAGAGGCATGTTGAACGTGAGATAAGTCCCCCGGGGACGCATCGCCTCTTCAACGAGGATTTCCGAAAGGTCCAGAATGTTATGCAGGATCTGCCGCTCGTGGCGAATCACTTCTTCACTCGCCCCTGAAGCATCGACGGCACGTTCCAGGTCTTCGGAATGCAGGTACGACTCTTTCTGGATATGCGGCCAGAAAGTCCGCCGCATCAGACGACTGATTTTCTGTAACAGCGGGATTACCGGGTCCAGCACGCGGATCGAAAATGCCAGCGGCCAGCTGACCAGGATTGCAATTTTCTTGCGGAATACAATCGAAAGACTTTTGGGAAGCACTTCCCCAAACAGGATGATCGCCAGCAGACTGCCCACCGTGAAAAATCCGGCCGCAGCAGTCTGTCCCTCGTCTGCTAATTCCTTGGCTATCACACCGGAGACCGCGAAGTAGGACAGGTTGATCAGCAGGTTCCAGAACAGAACCGCCGTCAACAGGCGATCCGCATCGGCGGCCAGAGCAGCAACAATCTGTTCGCTGGACTTTCCCTTGCTGAACTGGCGGAGCTCAGCACGAGAGAGATAGAAGATGGCAGTCTCACTACCGGAAAAGAATCCGGAGGCACAGATCAGAGCCAGCAGAGCCAGGGCTCCGGGAAACCAGATTGCAATCGTATCAATTAATGCGATCATCGTGAAACGGGACGGCCGCTCTATCCTTTATCGTAAGTAGTTTTTCCCAGGGCAACATCGAACTCAGATACTGCGGGAATATACATGGAAAGCACGGGCAGACCGTAGGCAAACAGAATCGTCACCAGCACACCCAGTGTGCCTCCCAGTAAAAACGAAGTAATAGCATAAAAGGTCAGGAACGGAAGCAGCCAGGCGGAAATCGCCAGAGCCCGCGACGGGTTCCGATGTGTCAGAGCCGAATGCAGGGCGGCACTTCCCACGACGATAAACACCAGAAAGCTCTGCAGCTGCAGGGCAAACGAGGAGCGGGCCTGCACCAGCAGGATCATGAAAATCCCGATCCCGATAAACAGGAAGAACATCGTTCCCAGACTACCGCCGATAGCCGAACGGCTGTTGTCATAGGTCAATCCCATGTGCAGGCCGAGCACGATCGAGAAGATCATCAACGCCAGGAAGCCGATCAGGGCACACAGAAAACCTTCGACCGAAAATGCCCCCTGTGCCACGAGGTAGCACAGAATCAGTACAGGCACCAGGATCAGTTCTTTGCTGTTATAGAAAATACCGCCCAGCTTGCCGAGCACGAATTCCTTCGCGGAAATATCGGTCACCAGCAGCAGTTCAAGTGTTTTACTGTCCTTTTCCGAGGTGATCGACGTCACCGCCTGCGTATTCGCCAGGACGAGGCTCAACCAGGCAATCCCGGCAAACGCGAGCCCCTGGGGCGGAATCACTCCGAGGTACAGCATTCCTTCCGCGGCCGCTTCGGAACTGGTCGCCGACCAGAGCAGGAAACCGGCCAGCAGAAAGTAAGCCAGCTTGATCACAAACACTTTGCGACCGTAGGCCTTCGTCATGATCTCACGCCAGATGACCGGGTTTGACCAGATGGCTCGTGACTTTTCCTTAACGATAACTGGCTGCTGTACAGCCTGGGCTTCCCCTTCTTTTTCTGCTTTGGGGGTCGCTTTGTAAACCGACCGGGACGGATTCCAGACACGCAGCCGGAAAACGGTAAACACCCGCAAGGCGATTCCCAGTACAGCCAGGCTGATCAGTGAAGGCCAGGCACTCACGGAGATCGGAGAAAGACCGGTATTCAGCGAGAGCGGATTCAGAATTTCATACAAGGCCCGGAAAGGATCCAGGCCGGCGATCCAGGGGCGAATTGCTGATGCAGGTCCGACCAGACCGACCAGTAGTTCCACAACTCCCAGAAAGACCACCATCCCCAATACACTGATAGCCAGCGTCTGGAACGTTTTCTCCCGCCAGAACGCCACCAGGGCGGCCCAGCTTCCCGTGGCATACACGGTGATCAGGCAGATCAGTTCCATCCAGAGAATCTGGGCCAGTTCAACGCCTCCCAGCAGATGCAGGAATATACACACGGGGACTGACGCCGCCAGCAAGACGTACACAATCAGCAGACTGGACTGGGTTTTCCCACTGACCAGCTCCCGGTCCTTGAGTTCGGTCATCAGCAGCAGAATCAGGGTGCCGCGGTCTTTTTCCTGCGCAATGCTTCCCGCAGAAAACAGGAGTGTAAAAAACATCACCAGCAGCAACTGCAGAAACGAGATCATCTGAAAGATGAGATTTCCCAGCCGGGCAAATTCACCAATGGTGGTGGTCTGAATCTGCTGCGTTCCCAGGATCGTCTGGCCGGCGGTGAAAATCAGAATGAACACTGCAGCCACATAGCCGGAACGAATCAGGTAATGCCGGATCTGTCGGGGTGACGTCAGTGCTTCCCGAATGAAAATAGGATTGTTGAACAATGCTCTCTGGCCTTTTTATCCGATATACGACTGCAGTCAGTCAGAGACGCCCTTCTCCCCTCGACCGGTTATGTTTTTATGATATTAGATCGATCTCTGGATGGCAAATTCGGTCAGTTCCTCAAGAATCTGTCGTGTGGGTGAAGCGGCACATACCTTGAGCGATTCCCGCGCCTGGCGGGCAAAATCCCGTGCCCGGTTGGCAGCATATTCGATGGCGTCGCTGTTCTTGATGAACTGTGCCAGCCGCGCTTTGGTCTGCGGGTCGGGTTGTGAGAGGATTTCCTGAATCGTCGCCTGATCGGCAGGACTGCTCTGGTCCAGCAGGCGGATCAGGGGGAGTGTCAGCTTTTCTTTCTGCAGGTCTGAACCCAATGATTTGCCCATCTGCTCTTCGTCACCGAGCAGGTCGAGCAGGTCATCGGTAATCTGGAAGGCGACTCCCAGGGCGCGACCATAATCTTCCAGGGCAGTCACCACGGTCTCGTCGGCTCCCGCATACAGGGCTCCGAGCTCGGTACTGATGGCACAGAGTTCCGCAGTTTTCCCGTTGATGATCTGCAGATATTGTTCTTCCGACAAGGCCACGTTACCCCGTTCGTAGATCTGGGCCAGTTCGCCTTCGCAGACCAGATTGGTCGCCCGCCCAATCAGTCGACAGGCGCGGGCATCGCCCAGGCTGGCACTCAGATGGAACGCATGGGTGAAAAGGAAATCGCCGACCAGTACGCTGGTTTCGTTATTCCAGCGGGAATTGACGGTCGCGACATGTCTGCGGATCAGGGCGTCGTCCAGAACATCGTCATGCACCAGCGTCGCCAGATGAATCATCTCGACCACTGAGGCCAGCACATAGTGGCTCTCTTTAATGCCACCCGTCGCGGCAGCGGAGAGCAGCAGCAGGATCGGACGGAGCCGTTTTCCCTGAAAGCGGGTGATATGCTGCAAAACGTCGTGCACGTAAGGATGCTTCGAGCTGACTTCGCTCAAAAAGACTTGCTCTGCCTGTGCCAGTTCACCGCCAATTAACTCTTCGACACGTGCCAGCAGGTCATGTGTCGTAAGATGCTCCCCCATTACAGCCTCACCACAATATCGAATCGATTTCCAGTTTTCGTCTGGCGGTCAGTTATTCATCAAATACGGAACATATGAATCGCTTCCGCGGATCATATTCCGCGACCATTGTAAGCATTCTACCGGCAGATAGGAATGCAAACAGGGGCCTCTGTTGGATTTCGGGGATGAAATCAGACTTTCCCGTCTGCTGGGGTAAGTCAGCAGGGTCAGACCAGCTCAGCGTGAACTATACTGCCTCTTACCGCATGATGCTCAGGCATCTTCGCGGATAAAATGTCCGCTTTTGCCACCCGACTTTTCCACCAGGCGAGTCGGTCCCAGACTCATTCCCCGGTCAACGGCTTTACACATGTCGTAAATGGTGAGTGCTGCAACGCTCACGGCTGTCAGGGCTTCCATTTCCACACCTGTTTTCCCATCAATCTTGACGGTGGCGATGATCCGGATAGTAGTCTCGTTCTGAACTTCATAATCCAGACGCACGCTGCTGATACTCAACGGATGACACAGGGGAATCAGGTCTGCCGTCTTTTTCGTCGCCATGATCCCGGCGATGCGGGCAATCTCAAGCACGTCTCCCTTAGAGACCTGGCGATCCAGAATCAGCCTTTGTGTGGCTGGCTCCATTGTGACGAAGGACTCTGCCACCGCGATCCGCGCGGTCACATCCTTGCCCCCCACATCAACCATGCGGCTGGCGCCCTCGTCATCAAAATGGGTCAGTTCAGACATCGCTACCTCGGCTGTGTCAAAGAAATGCGGTCGGTCCCCTCAACTGGAACCGGATACGCAGCCACTGTTTAAGCAGCTTCGGAGGCCCCGTCACCGCCGGAGCTGGACTGCTTGAAGTGACCATCTTCGCTGATGTCATCAAACCGGACGGACATCCGCTTGGAAACCCCAGACTGTTCCATTGTAACGCCATACAATACGTTACCAACAGTCATCGATCGTTTATTATGCGTGATCATAATGAACTGGGTCGTTTCCTTGAAGTCATCGATCAGGCCGGCGTAACGTTCCACGTTTGCTTCATCGAGCGCGGCATCAACCTCGTCCAGAATACAGAACGGGCTGGGCCGGCTGCGGAAGATCGACATCAACAGCGCCACCGCGGTCAGGGTCTTTTCACCACCGCTGAGCAGCGTCAGACCGCGCAATTCTTTTCCGGGAGGCCGGGCGACGATTTCGATTCCACATTCGAGCACATCATCCGGATCTTCCAGAATGATATCGGCTTCACCACCGCCGAACAGTTTACGAAAGATTTCCTGGAAATGCCCCCGTACCACTTCGAACGTATCAAAGAACAGCCGCTTACTTTCGACATTGATCCGGCGGATGATTTCTTCCAGTGACGATTTGGCTTCGTTGAGGTCATCCAGCTGTGACTTCATATACTCAAAGCGGCATTCCAGTTCGTCCAGGTCTTTCAGACTGTCCGAGTTGATGCTGCCCATCATCTTGATTTTCCGCCTCAGTCGGTTTACCTGGGCTTCAATCTCGGGACGAATTTCGAGGTACAGCTCCGCATTGAAACCCGGTTCAGTCAGCGCATCATCTTCGTTGACCAGCTCGATCTCAACCGGCTCTTCCGGGGTCGCTGCTTCGAAGTCTTCACTGAGTGCATCCTGCTCGATCGCGTTATCTGCTTCCGGATCTGTTTCCTCTATCTGAGCGACTTGGGTTTCTTCCTCAGCAGCCTGTTCCCGTTCCGCTTCCGCGATCTCTTCCAGGTGCTGTTTGAGAATCGATTCACCCGAGGAGACGATCTCTTCCAAAGTGAGCTGATACTCTTCCTCAATTCGCTCGGCCAGCGTCTTGATTTCATGCTCGATGTCGCGCGTCTTGAATTCCTCTTCGTGCTTCTTATCGCTCAGCTCACGACGTTCCTTGCGAATCGCTGCCTCTTCGGAACTCAACTGTTTCTTGTACTGGCGTTTATCATCCCGCAACAGAGTCAGGCTGCGTGCCTGCTCCAGGAAGTTTTCCTGAACCAGCAGCTGTTCATCCAGCAAGGCACGCGTATTCAGAATGTGCAGATTGATCTGGGAATTCTTCTCCAGAGAAGATTCGTACCGCCGATTCGATTCTTCCTGCTGCTGATGACGCTGTTCCGATTCACTGTTGAGACGACTGAAACGCTGTTCCAGACCGGCCAGACGTTCCTCATGCGTCGCCAGCTCCAGCTTGCGTGCATTCTGCTGTTCTTTCAGTTCCTGGACTTCGCATTGCTTATCGAGCAGCTGCTGTTCACCTTCCTGAATCAGTGCGTTCAGGCGATCCAGTTCTGATTCCAGCTCCTGCTTCTCGACCAGCACCGCTTCCGCTTCCGCAGTCAGTTTCGCGGAATGTGCTTCCAGATCGTGCAGGTCACTGAGAACCGTTGCCAGTTCTTCGTTCAACTGCTCCCGTTTGTGTTCTGCCGAAACCTTGGCTGCTTTTTCCGTGGCCAGAGCTTCGGACGCTTCCTGCATCTGCTCCTGGCAGGTACTGCGTTCCCCGTCCACCGTAGACAACAGCTCGTCGAGCTTCTCCAACGCGACTTCGTTATCATTCAGTGTGCGGTCGATGCGAATCAGATCATTCTTGAGTTTTCGCAGTTCACTACGGCGAGTGAAGATCGCTGATTCTCCACCGATCGCCCCAACGAAAATCGACAGGTTATCCTCGACCAGTTCGCCCTGCAGAGTGACGAATCGACACTGCTTCCCTTCCTCGCGGGAGAGGCGAACAGCCGTCTCCAGGGAATCCACGATCCAGGTATCGGTCAATAACAGTTCGGCAAGCTGACGGTTCTGGGGCGTGTCTTTCACCAGTTGATCGGCACGATAAATCACTCCCCGCTCGCTGCTCAGATCCAGTACACCTTCCGGGGAATCCGTCGTTGTTTCCGACTCTGCCGTCGGTACAGCAAAACTCTCTGGAACCAGGGAATCTGCCGACAGTGTGAACCCACTCCCAGCATTCGGTTCGGCTGCATTCGCAGAGGGATGCGTGATAAAACCAACGCGACCGGAAATGGAATACTTGCCCTCTTTCAAAAACTGATAGAGCGGATCAAACTCACTGATTACCAGCAGTTGTGACCGACTGCCCAGAGCGACTTCGAGTAGAGCCGCCTGTTCCAGATCGACATCCAGCAGATCCGCCACGCTCCCCAGGATGGTATTCCAGGGAGGATAGTTTGAGGTCTGGGCGCGGTTCAGAATGTCTTTCACGCCGATGCTCAAGCCTTCCTGCCGACGCTCCAGATCTTCCAGTACGCTTTTGCGAGCCTGGTACGCAGAGCGACGTTCCCGCAATTCGGACAGCTGTTGCGTGCGCTGATCCTGCTGACTGAGCAGATCCTGTTGTTTTTCATCGACGGCAGAGAGTGCCTGTGCGAACTCGGCGACTTTATCACCCGCGGTGCGGAAGCGCGCAGTACACTCTTCGACCACCGCCTCGGCCTCTTCGACGCGTGCTTCCAGCTGCAGGCGTTTTTCATTCGCCTTGGTCATCGAGTTGCTGACAGTTTCCTGCTGAGTCTGCATGGAAAACAGACGATTATCCAGAGCCAGCGACTGCTTGTTGAACTCGTGCATCTGCTGCCGTTTCTGCTGGATTTCTTCGCTGATCGCATCCAGTTCCGCAGTGACTACGGTAATACGTTCCTGGGCTTCCTGCAGTTTTGCCCGCTGCAGTTCAAAGCCGGCTTCGGAATTTTCTTTCTCCTGTGTGACCGCTTCCAGATCCCGCTGGATTTCCGTCGTACGCTTGGCCATCAGAATCCGCTGCTTACGCAGCCGGGTGATTTCGGTTTCGAATTCCGTTTTCCGCTCGAGCTGATGTTCGATGGCAGTCTGGTTGCCAGCGATCCCTTCACGGTGAGAAGCCAGTTGCTTTTCCACGGTGCGGAGCTGATCCTCGAATTCGGATACTTCAGCGTCGATGGCGCCCAGTTTATCTTCGTATTCCTGGTAACCCGCATTCAGTTCATCGATCCGCTTCTGATACTGACCGATCTGGTTATGCAAGGTTGAGAGTTGTGCGGTCAGATGTCGCCAGTCATCAGCAGCCATCCCCATCCAGAGTTTGCGCAGCTCTGTTGATGCCTCACGATATTTTGCCGCCTTGGAAGCCTGGCTCCGCGTTGAGTTGAGCTGGGCTTCCACCTCGTCGACGATGTCCGTCAGGCGGAGGATATTCTGTCCGACCCGTTCCAGTTTCCTTTCGGCGTCCACCTTGCGGGCTTTATAGCGGCTGATACCCGCTGCCTCTTCAAAGACGACGCGCCGGGTAGCCGCGTTAGCCTGCAGAATCTGATCGACGCGTCCCTGTTCAATAATACTGTAGGCCGAGGTGGCTGCTCCGGTCCCCATGAACAGGTCACGGATGTCTTTCAGGCGTACCGGATTCCGGTTGAGCAGATATTCCGAATCGCCGTTCTTCCAGAGACGGCGTCCGATGTGGACTTCTTCGGCGTCGATATCCAGAAACCGTTCGGTATTCTTGAACGTCAACGTTGCTTCAGCATAGGCGTTTGCTTTACGACCTTTGGATCCGTTGAAGATCACATCGGTCATATCTTTGCCGCGGAGGCTCTTGGGACTCTGGTCGCCCAAAACCCACTTGATTCCGTCGACAACGTTACTCTTACCACTTCCGTTGGGCCCGACAACGCAAGTAATGCCTTCCGAAAATTCAAAAATGGTCCGATCGGCAAAACTCTTAAAGCCGAACAGTTCCAATGATTTCAGCATCACTAAACCTTAAACGGGAAATTAAACAACAGACGTCTTAATGAGCAGGGAGTCAGGCACGGTGATTACAATCAAGGTGCCTGACCGTCCTTGCCGGATTATTTTTTGAAGTAACGTAACCAGCTATCGAAGGCACCTCGCTTCACGAATTTACCTTCCTCATCCGTAGGACTGGATTTCGGCTTCCGTGTATCAGACAGACTGGCTTCACCTTTGTTGTCTGAATCACCTTCGGCCTCTGCCCGTTCCCGCATTTCCTCTTCATATTCCGATTTTTTGGAACGTTTCGACTGAGGAGCTCCATCGTGGAAGATATTGGGGACCATATTTTCGTTGCCGACGCGTGAACCTTTACGACGTTTCGGCTTTGTAGATTTCATCTCGCCCGATTTCAGAGCCATCAACGAATCTTCCGGTTCGGGTCGGAAGTACATCCGGCCCCCTTCCGGCAGTGCATCGATTTCAACCTGTCCGTCAATGTTCCCCTGGCGGTGTGCCTGCAGGATCATGGCGGCGATATCGGGATAGCTGGCTCCCATCTCCACAGCGGTGCGAATCACAACGGCAATGTTCCGTGAGACCTTCTTTCGCTGGTCGGGTTCGCCGACTTCGTATTTACTGACAATCACTTCCTCACTGCCAGCAGCGCCGGTCACCAGCACTTCGCCGGCCCGCACTGCCATGGGAACCCGGAACTCCTGCTCAGAACCAAACAGCACTACTTCCGGATGTTTCCGGTGCGTAATATGAATCATCGGCCCGCCATTACGGGCATTGCTGCCCTCTTTCTGGTCGGGATCGTGACTGGTTCCCTGCTCCAGTTCCGTCTGCAGCACGTGCAGCAGGAACTGACCATTCATGTCTTCACCACGAATGAAGGGATCATTTTTATCCAGAGTCCAGAGTGCCCGGAAAGCCCCGTAACGGGTTTCGGCACTGGTCATGCACATCAGATCCCGCAGGTAGAGGTGAGCCTCCGGCTCGTCAATTGCCGACATCGCAGCCAGGGCATAGACGCGGAACGCAGGTTCCTCGCGGGCAGCTTCAGCCAGATGCTTCAGACCCGCTCCTTCTCCCAGGTAAGCCAGCGCGACCGCAGCGTGGAATCGGACTTCGAGCAATGGGCTCTTCAACGCCATCTTGAGAATCGGAATCGATTTCTTACCAATGGCCTCCAGTTGAATGGAAGCCCGTTCCGCTTTCTCGGGGATCATAATTTCTTCACTCAGCTTCTGCATGCGTACGCGTTGCGCCACATCGGTTTCCCGGAAGGCGATATACCGTACGACCTGCAGATAACGTGAATCGTTGTGTTTGTAGCGTGGCTTGAGTTTCAGCACTACTTTCTTATCGGTCTTGGCTTCGGCCAGAGGCTCTTCGATTCCGTATTGATCAAAATGGTGGAACCGTGTGCCGATCTTGTTGGCGATACGCTGCGCGTTACGAATACTCTTGAAATCGTTTCGCAGGTACAGTGCCAGATCCCGGTCTTCCGCGGTGGAGACCCCACCGGCCAGAATACGACCACGGCGGAGCATTCCGTTGGCAACTTCGACGTCCTCGCCCATCGGCGGAATCAGAATTGGACCTTTGGCTTTCGCCAGGATATGACCTTTGAGCAAACCGCGTCCCTGAATCATTGCCTGTTCAGCCAGGTATGCTTCCATCAACCAGCCTCCTTCCAGGCTGGTCGCTTCGCTGTTACCGGGCAGGTAGACTTCCACGTCGAAGCTCTCCCCTTTGCGAATCAGCGGGGGCAGATAGGCTTTCACGATAACCAGCGCGGTAGACGGGCTGCGTAAAATCATGTTCGGGTTTTTAACATTCCGGCGGCGCATCTCACGCAGCAGTGCTTCGCGGTGCACGGACGGAGGTGGATTGCCGCCGGTCCCTTTGAGGCCGGTCACCAGGCCGACCCCCTGCAGGGCGATCAGGTTCTTCCCGGTAATCTGTGTGTAATCTCCCACAAAGGGCGTTTCGACCTTGGTCTCGAATTTTTCCAACTCGGAGAAGTCTTCCTCCTCCTCATCCGGGCTTTGCGACCGCATGTTGACATTTTTCAGCCAGCTTTGTGGCTTCAAATCGAGTTCCTGGCATCCGGCGAACGAAAACGCCAGTGTGATCAGCACGATGAACGGATTGACAAAGTTCTTCACAGCACGACCCCGTTTGTGAGAATACAGTCTTTTCAGAATGTGTGTTCCCCACCTCAACCGATGCCGGACGGACGTTGATCAACAGGCAGACGGACCGTTCGCGAGAACCTGTCCCTGCATCAGTAAAATTACTGAAATGGACCTGAGGAATCAGACAGTGCCGGAATCGACAAAGTAGAAAACCTGAAGAGAAATTGAGATTTGATTTTGAGAGAGATTAATGTGGATCGGGAGCTTATGGCATTGTGAAAAACAGGTCAAGAGGGATTTTTCGCCCTGTCGCGCGCAGCCAGAATCGTGCTCAAACCGCGGGAAACCTACTTAAGCAGTTGCAGGAATTCAGTTTTCGAAATCTTCTGGCTACCGCGGCTCGTCTTTTTTCCATGATGAGTACTGAATTCTGTGATGGAGATCTTATCAAAAAAATCGAAACCACTCTCCTCGGTAGCTTCGAATTTCACCTTGTCTGTAGAACGGCCCGGACGCTCTTCAATTTTGGAATTTTCAACGGCCAAAATACGCAATTGATGAGGTTTCAGGTAACCAATATGTATCTTCGATGCCTCAACCAATGTTGTCTTTTTATCAGACATTCGAATCAACCTTACAAGTTCGTGGTCCCGATTGTTAAGTATCAGTGTTCGGCGATGCTTGCTCCAGAACATGCGTGCTTCCCTGGCAAACATCCGCAGTTGATCAGGAATATTTTCGATTTCAACGTTACCCGCTATTTCAATCTCTCCTCGATCTCGGTATTTAAAGGTTGCATTTATCTGGTCTGCAGAAAGCCGTGTCTGGCCACACACCAGCTGCGTCTTTCCTTTTAGCTTGATATGGTAATGTCCTTCTGGAGTGACATGAAAATCCAGATCCTCAGCTTTCATTCGAAAACAACCAACTACCAGCGTTTTTTCACCAGCCATTGGACTCTTCTCATTGCCATGAAGTCCTAGTAGAGTCGCCTCATCTGCCAGACTCAACATCTGAGCAAAATTCAGACACATCAACAGGGTCAGAATTCTCATCAACATTTCTGATCTGCCTTTCAGATTCATTTATAAGAACTTGTCATTTTTACAGAACTTCAGATTGTAGAATCTATGGTTTCCTCGCTGTGGCTACCCATTCCTCTGAATAGAATTTGATCGCAGCCAGTTCGATCCCACTGAAGAAATCAAACGGATTTGACTGCCCTCCGGTAACCTCGATCCGCTGTGCAGGCATTGCTGGCAGCACTTTCATCGTGACGTGATCTGTGGGATGAATCAGCAGGGTATCCAGGTTTTTATATAACAGATCGATGTAACCCGCACGAATCTGAGTAGTTTGTGTCCCCTGGGTCGTCGAAAGTGTTACTTCTTCTCCCTGACGGGACTGCAGCCTGAGAAAGCGTCGTCCTTTCTCCAGGATCGCTCGTTGAGCGGTCATTCGCAACTGGTCCTGTGCATTTTCAATCTCTACATGCCCCTGCATCTGGATCCAGAGATCATCCGGACTTCCATAAGAAACCTCGATCTGATCTGCAGCATACCGAGTCTGACCACAGAGCAGCCGAGCATTGCCTTTGAGACTGATGAGACACCGACCGTCCTCTTCCATCAGGACTCTGAGTTGCGCGGCTTCTACTTCAAAAGGCAGTTCTTTCAGGGACTTTGTTTTCACCGGACGGGGAGTATAGGTATTCCGGATATTGTACTTTTTCCCCGGAACAAAACCGTCGGCCAGGCACAGCTGAGTCATTCCCCCCAGGCACAGTAGCACAACAATCATTCTGTTTATCATTTCTGAACTCCGTTTCAATTTTGTTGAGTGAACTCAGCTTCCTGGAAAACTAAATTCTTCCAGCCGGAGCAGGCTCTGGCCGGTGTTCTAACAGACAGTTTTTAGAGGGTCTATGCCAATTGTGAGCGATTTCGCCTCTTTATCCGATCAGGGATAATCTGGACTGCAGGAGTTTTCAAACGAGGCGGATTCAGACATGATATGGATACCAAGCTTAGTGACCACTGTTTAAGAAGTTACATCATTCCTGGTTCCTGCGAGATTCCTCCTATGAAATTACCACAAAAATATCTTGTCAAAATTACAATCCCACTCATCCTGGCGGCCTGCTGGTCTTCCAGCCTGCTGTACGCGGATGGCCCGAAGGATAATCTGCCCGACCAGGTCCGCCGCATCCCCGCGCTGGGTGTCGAAGTTCCTGAGAAACAGCGTGCTCAACTGGAAGAGGGGCTGGCGAAACTCAAGTCGTCAATCGATCAGCTTAAACAGACCAAGGATGCCCGCATTCGTTCCCTGATCCCCGATGTCGAAATCTACCATCGGGCCGTTCGCTGTGCCCTGGAATACCAGGAGTTTTTCCATGAACGGGAAATCGGAGTGGGCTCGAAGCTGCTCGAACAGGGACAGGAGCGAGCCGACCAGCTGCTGAAAGGGAAAGCCCCCTGGACCAAACAGACCGGTCTGGTCGTTCGCGGCTATATCTCAAAAATCGATCAGACGGTTCAACCTTACGGCCTGGTCATTCCCGAAAGCTACACTTTCTCTGGTAAGAGCCAGTACCGCTGTGACCTCTGGTTCCACGGACGGGGCGAGCGTCTGAGTGAAGTCAACTTCATTAACCAGGCACAGCGTTCTCGCGGCCAATATACTCCGACCGACACGATCGTTCTGCACCCCTACGGCCGCTACTCGAATGCTTTTAAATTCGCCGGCGAAGTTGATGTACTGGAAGCACTGGAATCAACAAAACAGAATTACCGCATCGACGATGATCGCGTCGCTGTCCGTGGATTCTCGATGGGAGGCGCTGCCTGCTGGCAGTTTGCCGTCCATTATGCTGACCGCTGGTTTGCCGCGAATCCAGGAGCAGGCTTCTCCGAAACCCCGCTCTTCCTGGATGTGTTCCAGAACGAAGAGCTGAAGCCGACCTGGTACGAGAAGAAACTCTGGCAGCTCTACGACTGCCCCGGGTATGCCTTGAACCTGTTTCAATGTCCGACGGTCGCCTACAGTGGTGAAATCGACAAACAGAAGCAGGCAGCCGATGTGATGGAAGAAGCACTCGCCAAAGTAGGCATCGACATGGTCCACATCATCGGCCCGGATACGGCTCACCGGATTCACCCCGACTCCAAGGTGATCATCGAAGAGAAAATGGATTCCCTGGCCCGGGTAGGACGACAGCGGATTCCCGAAACCATTCACCTGGTGGCTTACACCCTGAAGTACAACCGCATGAACTGGGTAATTCTGGATGCGATGGACGAAGAATGGGATCTGGGACGCATCGATGCCCGCCTGCTCTCCGATAACCGGGTCGAAGTTAATACAAAAAACGTATCTGCTCTCACGCTGAAAATGTCAGCCGGTGAATGTCCACTCGACATGACCCAGCCTGTCACTGTGAAAATCGACGGATTGAAAATCAATGTTCCCCGTCCACTCTCCGACCGTTCCTGGGAAGTCTCCTTTCACAGAGAGAACTCTACCTGGGAACTCGGCCCCGCAGTTTACGAACCGGGACAGCTGGTTAAAAAGCACAATCTGCAGGGTCCGATCGACGATGCCTTTATGGATTCGTTCATCTTTGTCTCTCCGTCCGGAAAATCTGCCTCACCAACGGTTGAGAAGTGGGTCCAGTCAGAAATGAAACATGCGATCGTGCACTGGCGTCAGCAGTTCCGCGGTGATGCCCGTGTGATGCAGGACTCACAGATCACCGACAAGGAAATTGCTGCGAGCAATCTGGTGCTCTGGGGCGACCCGCAGAGCAATCAGATCCTGAAGAAAATCATCGACAAGCTGCCGATCCAGTGGAACCAGGAGATGATCGTTGTAGGCAATAAACAGTATGCTGCCGACCACCACGCTCCCGTATTGATCTTCCCCAATCCACTGAATCCGGAGAAATACGTGGTCCTCAACAGCGGGTTTACTTATCGCGAGTATGCCTATCTGAATAATGCCCGCCAGGTACCGATGCTGCCCGACTGGGCAATCATCGATTTACGCACTCCGGCTGGCAGTCAGTATCCCGGAAAAGTAGTTGATGCCAACTTCTTTGATGAATTCTGGCGTTTGAAATAACCCGACACTTCCCCGGGCAATGTGACCGGGGAGTTTTTACGTTCGATTCTTTTTAATGGTGAACTCACTCATGAAATCCATGACGAATCTACTGACAGCCGTTGCACTGCTGGCTCTGACCGGATCGGCTGCGGCCGAGGTGGCCTACCTGAATCCGTCCGCCGAGACAGGAACTTCGCAGTGTGCTGTCGTCAAAAACAGTGTGCTCGCACATACTTCTCAGATCCTGCCGATCAATTTCAATGGGGGACAGGTCGTGGCAGGAAATGCGGGAGATCAGACTGCGATGGTCCTGCAGAATCTGGATTACCTGCTGGGCAAAGTCGATGCCACCCTGTATCGCATTGTGAAACTCAACGTTTACGTGGCCCGGGAAGAACTGGTCTCCGAGGTCAAACAGCGACTGGTCAAAGAACTGAAATTCAAAGTTCAGCCCGCCTGTACTTTCGTGGTGACCAAACTCGCAGATCCCAAGGCCCTGGTGGCCATGGATGTGGTGGCGGCACTCGACTCAGAGAAAAAGATCGCGAAGACTGAGATCTACAACGACAATGTCTCCGGGTTCCGTGTCGCCCTGTTACCCGCAGGACGGACCGCCTACATTTCCGGTCAGGCCGTCAAAGCGGACACACTGGAAGAAGCGACAAAAAAGACCATGGAAGAACTTCACCAGACACTGAAGTTCCTGGGTGGCTCTCCCGAAAACATCGTGCACCTCAAAGCGTTTCTCACCCCGATGAAACAGGGAGAGAGTTCCGCGGAGGTGATTGACAGTTTCTTCCCCGAGAAACGCCGCCCGCCGGTCACGCTGGTGGAATGGTTTTCCACCCTGCCGGTCGAGATCGAAATGATCGTCGCGTTGCCTGAGCCGGCACCAGCCTCCCGTCCTGCAGAGACCATCGTCTACAAGACGCCGACCGGAATGAAAGCGTCCCCCGTCTACAGTCGCGTCGCGATTGCCGAAGTGAGCGACCGGATCTATGTTTCGGGTATCACTTCCAAAGAGCCGGGTAATTACAGTACGCGGATTCACAGCGCCTTTGATCAGCTGAAAGCGATTGTGACGGAAGCAGGCAGCGATATGGAGCACCTCGCCAAAGCGACCTACTATGTTTCCGACAATGAAATCAGTGGCGACTTCGGTAAGATTCGCCAGGAATATTATAATCCCAAACGGCCCCCGGCAGCCTCCAAGGCGACCGTCAAAAGTGTGGGCATTCCCAATCGGATTCTGCTGATGGATATGATCGCGGTTCCCGTCAAGTAAGCGAATCGGCTTCGATCCAGCAAACAAAAAAACGCCCTGCATCACAGCAGGGCGTTTTTATTTGGTTCCGATGGTTGTCAGTGCATCGCCTGTTAAGCAATGATGTCATGCACGATGCGATTGGGCTGACCATCAATGAGTGTCTGTTCTGCCCCGTTGCGGGTGAAGGTCAACTGCTCAGCATCGAGTCCAAACAGATGCATCAGAGTAGCGTGATAGTCGCTGTGACTGACTTTGTCTTTGATGGCGTGGTGACCAAAGTCATCGGTCTCGCCGTACGTCATACCGCTCTTCAGGCCACCGCCGGCCATCCACTGAGTGAAGCCATAGGTGTTATGATCGCGGCCCTGCTTTGCGACTCCAGCATCGTTCTGGATCACGGGGAGACGCCCCATTTCACCACCCCAGTGGACCAGGGTTTCATCCAGCAGACCGCGTTGTTTGAGGTCTTTGACCAGACCTGCGGAAGGCACATCCACGCGCTTACAGGTTCGCGGCAGTGAAGTCCGCATGCTGGTATGGTGATCCCAGTGCTGGTTCCCCGTCATGATCTGCACGAAGCGGACACCCCGTTCAATCAGGCGGCGGGCAATCAGGCAGCGTTTACCAAACTCAGCGGATTCCGGCACGTCGATACCGTATAACTTCTGAGTGGCCAGTGTTTCCTGGCTCAGGTCGAGTGCCTCGGTGGCTGCGGTCTGCATCTTGGCTGCCAGTTCATAGCTGGCGATACGAGCTGAAAGATCGTCTTCGCGAGGATGCTGGCTCAGGTGCCGCTGGTTCAGCTGACCGAGGAAGTCGAGATATTTTTCCTGGGCTTTGCCGCTCAGGTGCGGCGGTGCATTCAGGTTCAGAATACGTGGTTCTTTCGGACGAATGACCGTCCCCTGGTACAACGAGGGCAGCCAGCCGTTGGTCCAGTTATCGACGCCCAGTACGGGTGCTCCGCCGGGATCGACCATGGCGATATAAGCGGGCAGGTTTTCGGATTCTGATCCCAGACCATAAGTCAACCAGCTACCCAGTGTCGGGCGACCGGGAAGAATGCGACCACTGTGCATCGCGTAGATCGACTGTCCGTGGTTGTTGACGCCGGTGTGCATCGAACGCATCAGCACGATATCATCGACGACCTCTCCCAGACCGGGCACCAGCTCAGAGAGCTCCATACCGCATTCGCCGTGCTTCTTGAATTTCCAGGGGCTGCCCAGCACTTTGGAACTGGCCTGGGCGGCGTTGTCGTATTTGATGTCGCCGGGGAACTTTTTGCCGTCGTACTTCTGCAGCATCGGTTTGGGGTCGAACATATCCAGGTGACTGGGACCGCCCTGCATGAACATGGAAATCATCGACTTCGCGCGAGCTGGATGATGCGTCGGTTTGACCTTGAGGTCAAAGACTTTCTTTTCCAGCTCCGGCCGAGCCACGGGATTCTTCGCCTGGGCCTGCTCGTGATTGAGCAACCAGGACAGGGCGACCGAACCAATGCCCATGGAACTGGAAGCCAGAAAGTGACGGCGGGAATGCGGGGCTGTCAGGGGAGCTTGTTTATGCATAGTGCGATACCATTCGAGTATCTGAAGTTTTAAAACATGTGAGACATACAGGCGTGCGGCTGAAATTCAGCGCCCCGCCTCAGTCGACATACAGGAACCCGTTACTACTGAGCAGGGCCTGGCAGAAGGTTGCCAGTGCCAGCTGTTCCGGAGTTTTGCCTGCACTGTTTTTCTTATCAAACTGAGGAATCTGTGAATCAATAAACGCAATCGACTGTTTAATTTCTTCAGCCGTCGGTTCTTTACCATAGGCCAGCATCCAGGCCAGTTTGACCTGTTCCGCTTTGTTGCCGGCCCGTTCTTTCTGCAGACGTTCTGCGAAGTACTCGGCATGTTCCACCATGAAGCCACTGTTCATCATCAACAGTGACTGTGGAGCCACGGTGGATGAGGATCGTTTTTCACAGTTGGGCTCCATCTTGGGAGCATCGAACATATCCAGAACCGCCAGCGGTTTACTGCGGCTGACCGCGACATAAATGCTGCGGCGGAACTGGCGATCGTCCATCTTGATATTCTTACCCTGGCGACCGGCGGAATCGACATTGGAGATCCCAACTACGATCTGACCAACTTCATCTTCTTTGACGGGAACCGGCGTGCCATACAGGTCGGTCTTCAGTTTGCCTGTCACGGCAATGATGAAATCGCGAATCGTTTCCGCTTCGAGACGACGGACCGGCATATGACCGTAGAGCAGGTTGTCCGGATCGACGACATCGTATTCGTCGGAGCGTTGTGAACTCTGCATGTAAGCGGTAGAGGTCATCATCATCTTGTGCAGACGTTTGATTTTCCACCCGTTGGAAACGAAGTCGTGAGCCAGCCAGTCCAGCAGTTCACTGTGAGTCGGCGGAATGCCCAGCTTACCGAAGTCGGTCGGCGAAGCCACGATTCCTTTCCCGAAGTGATGCAGCCAGAGACGGTTCACAAACACACGGGCCGTCAGCGGATGCTCGCCGTTCGTGATGTACTTCGCGTAGGCCAGACGACGCCCCGTTGTGGGAATGTCTTTGCTCTGAACCGGAATTTCAACCTGCTGATTCAGACTGGTTTTGACGACCGACAGGCCTGCAGGTTCCAGTTCATGTTTGGGTTGTTCGAAGTCACCCCGATTGAAGAAGAAGGTTTTTGGCACTTTCCCCGGGACTTCAGTGAGGACACGAATGAATTCTTCCTGCGGTTTTTTCTCACGGATCTTGGCCGCTTTGTCACTGTATTCCTTGAGGATCGCCGTGGTCTTCAGATCGTTAAACCGTTTGGCTTCGTCTTTGAAGTGCTGCACCTGGGCGGCTCCTTCGGGATCGAAATCCTTCAGATTCGTTGTCGAAACCAGGAGGCCCGGGAACTCTTCGATAATTTTCTTCTCTTCTTCCGTCCGTTTTTTCGCGTCGGCTTTCTGTGCAGCTAAAGCCAGTGCTTTGCGGTCTTCCGGAATTTTGGCCAGCGTTTCTGTTTTGACTTTTTCGACCAGATCGCGCGCCAGTTCCTTGGATTTCTGAGTCGCTTTGCTGGACTGCTCATACAGAGTCCGGTCGTAGAGATACAACGAACCTGCAGAGAGACGGTTAATACGGGGATAGTCCTTCAGCAGGGCCACCTGTTCCCTGGTCCGTTCTTTACCCGCCGTTTTATAAGCTTTCCGGGCGGCTTCCCGCTTCTCTTCGGGAACGTCCAGTAGCTCACGCTCAAGAGTACGGTCGATGAACTTGTTGACCAGTTCTGTACGTTCCGCGAGGACTTTCTGAGCTTCTTTTTCCAGCTCGTTCGCTTTCTGGCGATCGGCGTCCGACATGATCGAAATCCGACGTCCGGCGGGTGTCCGCCAGTTTTTCCAGTCCAGAGCCGGTTCGAAAATGGCACGGAAACGATAGTAATCGTTTTGTGGAATCGGGTCGTATTTGTGATCGTGGCACTGGGCACACGCGACGGTCATTCCCAGGATGGAAGACGAAACAATGTCCACGGTGTCTGTCACGACCTGGTTTTTCGCGACTTCCTTTTCAGCAGGGTTACTGCCGGTCCCATCCGGGGCCATCCGCAGAAAACCGGTGGCAACCAGCTTCTGCATGTCTTCCGGACTCAACTTGTGATAAGGCGGCTTGACCATTTCATCGCCGGCCAGCTGTTCCTGCAGGAACTGATCGTAAGGCTTATCTTCGTTGAACGACTTGATGACATAATCGCGGTAGCGGAAAGCCCAGGGGCGTTCCTGGTCTTTGTTGTTGTAGCCTTCGGAATCGGCATACCCGGCGACGTCCAGCCAGTGACGTCCCCAGCGTTCTCCGTAATGCGGTGAAGCGAGCAGACGGTCGATCAGTTTTTCATAGGCGTCCGGACTCTTGTCATCCAGAAACTGCTTCAGTTCTTCCGGAGTGGGAGGCAGGCCAATCAGATCGTAAAACGCACGTCGTGCCAGCGTTGCTTTCGCTGCTTCCGACGTGAAGGTCAGATCCTTTTCTTCCAGTTTGGACAGCAGGAACGCATCGATCGGCTGGCGGACCAGTTTGGGCTGTTTTACCTGTGGTACGGGAGGATTTTTAACAGCCTGGAATGACCAGAAAGCCAGGTCATCGGGAGCAATATAATCATCGCCGATTTTTTCCGGTTCGGGACGCAGCGTATGCGCGCCCTGATCGATCCATTGTTTGAGAATCGCGAGTTCCTCGTCAGGCATGTGCTTGCCTTCGGGAGGCATCTCCTTGGCTTCGATGCGGGCGATCAGTTCACTCTCGCCACTCTTACCCGGCACGATGGAGGGACCGCTGTCGCCCCCTTTGACCATGAACCGCTTGAGACGGAGATCGAGACTGCCTTCCATCTCGCCATTTTCGCCATGGCAGTGCAGACAGTGGACTTTGAGGATCTTGCGCACATCGTTCTCAAAGGAGAGCGTATCCGTTTTTTTCTCAGACTCAGCGGCCTGAGTTGAAGTCAGACAGACGGATGCAGAAAACAGAGACGCCAGGAAAAGTCGACCGATCATAGAAGAAGACTCTCATGGTAAGGTTTATGGTGAGGGCTACCCGGCGGAACCAGGCAGTCTAAATGGAGGGCTCATCAGCAGCTCAAAGTCGAATAATAACTAAGAGTTGCTTATATATTATGGTATCGGTTTTACCCCGAAGTGCAAGAGAGGATTTTCAAACGGGTTGGTTTAATCAGAAACGGTAAAAAGATCCGGGTTACATAAAAAAGAGCGGTTTGGTGACCTTTGATAGCAAGCAAACCGCTCATATACTCGTAAAACATTATTGTAAATACACTTACGCAATCAACTAGCCTGTCACCAGTTTTTCCATGAATTCCCCTTCGTTCAGCGTGGGGCGTTCCGGACTTCCTTTGTGACGATATTCCAGCTTCATGTTACTCAGACCGAGCAGGTGATAAATACTGGTGTGAATGTCTTTCACGTGCATCCGATCTTCGACGGCATAGAGACCCAGTTCGTCGGTCCCGCCGATCGTCTGGCCCCCTTTCACACCGCCACCAGCCATGAACATGGTAAAGCCGGTCGGGTTATGATCGCGGCCATCCCCTTTTTCACTCATCGGAGTTCGACCAAATTCTCCGCCCCAGACGACGAGAGTCGAATCGAGCAGACCACGCTGCTTGAGGTCTTTCAACAGGCCGGCAACACATTTATCCATGCCGCGACAGAGTGCCGAATGACGTTTTTCAATGCCGGAGTGTGAATCCCACTTACTACCAGCACCATTATACAGTTGCACGAAGCGAACACCTCGCTCGACCAGTCGGCGGGCCAGCAGACAGTTGGTACCGTAAACTTTGGTCTCCTTCTCGTCCATCCCGTACATTTCCCGGGTGGCCTGGGTTTCCTGACTCAGGTCAACGGCTTCGGGAGCAGCGGCCTGCATGCGGAACGCCAACTCGTAAGACTCAATCCGGGCATCCAGTTCAGACTGTTGTTTGCGGGACGCAGCATGCCGCTCATTCAGCTTGGCAAGCAGATCGAGTTTGCCAGACTCCTGAGTCACAAACACATCATCGGGACGGTACAGATTGGAAATGGGTTCCTTACCTGTATTCAAGCGGGTTCCCTGGTACACGGCGGGAATGAAAGCCGTTCCCCAGTTACGCGGACCATTGACCACCGTGCCGTTGTTGTCCTGAATGACGACGAAAGCAGGCAGACTTTCGTTCGCTGTTCCCAATCCATAAGTCACCCAGCTGCCCAGTGAGGGACGGCCGGCGAGCGGAATGCAGGTATTCATCTGGCAGACACCACCGGCGTGGTTAATCCCGTTGGTCCAGCAGCCGCGTACGACAGCGATGTCATCTACGCAGGTGGCGATGTTCGGCAGCCAGTCGGAAACCCAGGTACCGGCTTCGCCGTGCTGTTTCCATTTGCGTTTGGATGCCAGCAGGGGAGCATTGATTTCGCCCATCGCGGTAATTGGCTTCTCGAAACTGTCGGGCAGCGGTTTGCCAGCGAGCTTCTGCAGTGCCGGCTTGGGATCGAACATGTCGATGTGGCTCGGGCCCCCTTCCATGAACAGGAAGATCACACTCTTCGCCGTCGCCGGGAAATGCGTCTGCTTGGCCGACAGAGGTGAAAGTGATGGCGTAGGCTTCTTGGGTTTCGTCTTGGCAGCTGCTTCGGCCTGTTGTGCGAGCATGGCGTTCAAAGCGATCCCACCGAAGCCGGCTCCAGCCTGCATGAGGAGCTGACGACGATTGACGACAGTATTGATATCCTGATATTGATTCATGAGATTATCTTTCCGCAAAAGCGTTTAATGGTCACGGGTGTTTGATGGCGTTTCTGCTTGATCCTTAATCGAGATACAGAAAACCGTTGGAGTTCAACATCACGTGACACAAGTCAACGAGGGCCTGCTGTCGTGCATCGGCGCCTCCCGAACCAGCGGGAGCAGACAGATGCAGACGATCAGCCAGACTGTTTTTCAGCAGTCCCTGCTGTGTATTAAACTGCCAGAAACCGACCACCGACTCGGGCCGCTGTTCCGGATTGTTAATCAAAAGTTCTTCCTGGGTCAGTGCGGCACGAGACAGCCGGACATTGTCGAGCATCCCGTTCCAGCGACTGCCGGAGGTTTTCTCGCGACCGCCCAGAATAAAATCATGCCCCGGACGATAGTCGCCGACGACCTGATGCTTGACTGCAGCCGTCTGCACAGGTTCCTTCGAGTCGAGGGCTTTCACATAGAAGTGAATGCCGGACTCTCCGGTCTCTGAGATGTCGACGGTTGCGGCGACGTAATAAGGCTTATTGAGTTCCAGGTGGATATTGGAAGGCACAACTTCGTAAGTCAGTTTGCCTTCCTGGTTCTTACCGACAAACTGCAGAATCAGATTCCGCGGCTTGTAAGCAGACTTCTGACTGGTGACTCCCAGCGACCAACCCTGCTGTTTATTATTACCGGTCCAGTGAGAGGCGATCGTATTGACGGCGGCGTTCTCATAGATGGAATCCAGTTTGACGGTGGCTTCGATTGTGAAGTCTTCATCGGGCAACGCATGGGCCGGAGACAGGTGCAGATCATTCAACGTCGAGCCTTTACCCAGCTTGACCGCTTCCGCATCGGTCTGCGTGATCTGACCAACGTAGGTCTGCTGCTTAGATTCAGCTGCAGCTGCTACGCGTTTTTCCTGTGACTTAAGGAATCCGAGCATGAGATCAATTTCTGCTGGTTCCGGTTTTTTGCCGTAGGTTTTCTGATGCAGGAACGATACCAGTTCCCGGTCATCATTAAATGATTCCGGCTTAACTGTGCGGGCCATGGCTTTGGCACGCGACAGGAACCATTTTCCGTTGAGCATCAGCAGGGCCTGGTTTGCGGTCGTGGTGACATCCCGCTTGGCAGTACTCTGAATACCGCCCGGCAGATCGAACGCCCCGAGGACTTCATCCTGCTTATTCCGCTTCATGATGGTGTAGACACTGCGTCGCGGCTGGCTGGCACTGACACTGGGTCCACCCAGTTTTGTATCCAGTTCACCTGAAATCAGCAGTGCCGCATCGCGAATATCTTCCGCATTCAGACGACGGATATTTCCCCGCCAGTGCAGACGGTTCTGTGGATCTTTCAACTCAGCCGGTCCCGGATTGGGATGAAAGGCCGACAGACGGTAGGTCTTCGAATTCATGATCAACCGGTGCAGGCTCTTGATACTCCAGTTATTCTCGACGAAATAGGAGGTCAACCAGTCGAGCAGTTCGGGATGAGTCGGCGCTTCTCCCATGTGACCAAAGTCGTTGGAAGTCGCCACCAGACCAGTACCGAAATGATACTGCCAGACCCGGTTGGTCATCACACGGGTTGTGAGTCGGTTGTTGGGATCGACCATCCAGTTCGCCAGTGCAGTACGTCGCCCTGAAGAATGCGGGGCGGTAGAAATCTGCATAATCTCGGCTTCTCCAGGCTTCAGCAGCGAGAGGAATCCGGGATCGATGGGCGTATGGCTAGGATCATCGGGAATCGTGGTCACTGGTGGTGCACCGGGTGCGTCAGTAACACTCATACCGGTTGGCAGCGGCTTGGGCTTCAGATCATCGAAGGCCGCCAGTTGCTTGAGCAGTTCGTTGTATTTCTTGCCGTCATCCTTGTCGCTCTTCTTCAGAGAAGCCAGCGCTCGACTTTCCTGAATGTCGACCTGTCGCTGAATGAGATCGGCCAACTGGTGTTCCAGCGCGGTCCACTCTCCTTGTGGCTTAGCCATAATTTCCTGGAGGTCGGGCGGGAACATCTTGATCTGATTCGCAGCGGCCCGCTCCAGCTTACTTTTGGTGAGCTCATCAATCTGAGCACGAATATCAGCGGTTTTCTTTTCCCAGACTTCAAGTTTTTGATTGTATTCCGCCAGTTCCCGGGGTGTCACAAAAGGGACGTCATCGCGGGGCATCAGCGGAGCGAAGAAGGCCCGCAGGCGATAGTAGTCCTGGTTGGGAATCGGATCGAACTTGTGATCGTGGCAGCGGGCACAGCCCATGCTGACTCCCAGGAAGACATCCCCGGTAGCATCGGTGATATTATCCAGAATGTCATTCCACTGAGTACGGGAATCACGCTGGTTGTACTCGTAGAGGTAGTGTCTCAGGAAGCCGGTGGCCGCCAGAGCATTGGGATCTTCGGGAGCGATTTCATCGCCGGCCAATTGTTCCTTGACGAAGCGGGAATAAGGCTTGTCTGAATTGAATGACTCAATGACATAGTCCCGGTAACGCCAGATTTCGGGTCGGAACGCATCCTGGTTGAAACCATCCGATTCCGCATAGCGGACAACGTCCAGCCAGTGACGGGCCCACTTTTCGCCGTAGTGCGGGCTTTCCAGCAGCTCGTCAATCAGGCGTGGCCAGGCATCGGGAGAGGGATCATTCACGAAGGCGTTGATCTGCTCGACGGTGGGAGGCAGTCCCAGCAGGTCGAAGTAGGCACGACGAATCAGTGCCGTCCGGCTCGCTTCATCCGCGGGAGTAAGCCCTTCTTTTTTCAGGCGGCGATAGACGAAAGCATCGACCGGGTTCTTTGACCACTGTGACTGATCCACCTGGGGAACCTTGGGCTCCTCGACCGGCTGGAAGACCCAGAAGCTGCGATCTTCTTCGGTGAAGAAGGTTTCATTTTTCCGCTGTTTGATAACATGATCTTCGTGCTGTGGCCAGAACGCGCCTTCATCCACCCAGCGAGTCAGCACGGCAATCTCTTTATCGGAGAGCTTCTTCTCGGGTGGCATTTCGTATGATTCGTATTTGATCGCCTCGATCAGCAGACTTTCGGACGACTTTCCGGGCACGACCGAAGCGGAACCGCTCTCTCCCCCCTGCAGCATTGCTTTGAGAGAGTCCAGCCGCAGCTCGCCTTTCTGCTTCTTTTCGCCATGGCATTCCAGGCAGTGTTTAATCAGCAGGGGGCGTACATTTTTCTCGAAGAACTTCAACTGCTGATGCGCATCAGCGGCGTTCGGAGTTTGAGCTTTATCGGCTGCGTGGACCGCAGAGGCCGAGATCAACAGCAATAGACTGACAGCAAGGAGTCTCATGAATTTAGTCTCTTTCATTTAGCGACGCTGAAAATAAAAGGGTATCTATCTTCTGAACGTACTCGAATTTATTGTTATGCAGTAATGCAGTTATTTTTCAGTGGTATGTTTCAACGGAGGGAACCCGGCAATAAAGACCGGATCGACAATGTCCTGGTTGTCGAGGGCATCCTGAAGGAAGATTCCATCGACGGTCTGGCCTTCCGGGACTCCCAGGTCGGACAGATCAATGCCGACGGCCAGAGCTTTCGCGCCGACCACATGCCAGTTACCACCATTGCCGGTGGCTGATTCCAGTTCGCTGATCGATTGAATTGCATCCTGCTGATTCTTGTTCTTCTGCTGGAAAATATGCAGCCAGAATTTCTCGAGCAGCTGTGCTTCCGGAGAAGCCAGATCGATATCAAACTGTTCAACTTTGTGGGTTTTCAGTTTTGAGGAAAAAGGGAGCGGCGTGACATAAAAGGCATCGCCGGTGGTGCTATGCACGATGACCTGCAGATCGAACAGCACGATATCCGGACCGGCGTCGTTGACGATCGGCTGATGGAAACGAACTGCCATACCTGGTGTATTTGGTTGACGGGGATCGTTGACCGGATTCATTACCGGCGGAGTTGTCAGGGGACTGGTAGACCCGCCGGGATTGACAACACCTGTCAACAGACAGTGATCCTGATCGAGCAGATGACGACGAAGCGTTTCTGAATGATCATCGTTACCCGGATCGACGCCGTCATTCCGGGTCAGGAATGATTTCCCGGTGTAGTGTGTCAGCTCGACGCCAATCAGGTCTTCGATTTCGTATTGGTATTGTTTTCCGCCGCGCTGCACAGTCACGCATTTCAGGTCCTGGGCGCGGTTGCTGGGTCCCCTGGTCGTCGTATAAGTCACGATCCGGTCGGGCAGCTGGGAAACGTACTGGCTCTTGTCGAAGGGAATTTCGTCCACAACCAGACCATTGTTGGTCGTCAACCGCTGCGCCATGCCCCGGGTCAGACGTTTGGGAGGGATTTCGCAGGACGGATCCAGCTTGACGGGCCGGACATCGGTTTCCCCTTCAATCACCTGCACATCGGTGATACCAGCTTCTGAGACATTCACCGAGAAGCGGGTGCCATAATCGACAACGTTGGAGAGCGGGGTTTCGACGGTAAAGCCTTCAGCACCATCGGGAGCATAAACCGAACAGGCACCATAGCGTACCGCCAGATGCTCGCAGCCCTGGCTCTCAAAGACAGCAGGGCCTGTTAAAATCACTTCCGCGCCATTGGCAAAAATCAGCTGCAGTTGACCGGCTGAAATCGCGTATTCCTGACCTTCCTCGATTGGCGAACCAACTTTCAGCAGCGGTGCACCTTCTGCAAAACGGACTGCTGCGGTCTGGGTGACTTTTGCGAGCGGTGATTCGTCCAGGGCGGGAGTGGCGGGCCCCACCTGACTGAGCAGCGCGGGTGCCTGTGGCTGACTCAGAGCGACGAAACTAACGATGACTGTCACACAGATCAATGCGCTCATCAGCAACAGAACCTGGGACGTCTTCCAGACATTCTCGGGCAGTGTATTTGTCTGACTGGCGGGAGAAATATGCGGTTGAAATTCAAAGTCCGCGTCTGTCTGCTCGTCGTGCAGACGATCAAGATTCAGGTGCAGATCCAGATAGTTGAAATACTTTTCCCGGGCATCTGCATCGGTAGCCAGAATCTCTTCAAGCTGCTGGTGCTGCTCGGGCGTAATGCTTTCATTGCACAGTGCACCAAACAGCTCATACAGGATTTCGTTATGCTGATTGTTCTGGCTCATTTTCCCTCTCCTGTATATGACAACGTGCGTTCAATACAGTGAGTTAACTGACGGCGGATCTGATTCAGTCTGTTATATAATGTCTGAATGGCTGCTCCTGCGGCGTCCGCCAGTTCCTTGACAGGAGTCTGCTCACGATAGACCTGATTAATCAGTTCCCGGTCTTTATCTTTTAATTTCTTGATACATTCCTGCAACGTGCTGGCTCGCTGATCGAGTTTCAGCTGAGGAATCCCGGCCCGTTCGTCGGCAAGCTGTTCAATCACATCTTCCCGGAACTGCAGTCGTTTGCGTTGTGCCACCCTGATGAAGTTCTTGACCTCATAGAAGGCGACTCCACAGGCCCAGGAAAAAAAACTGCTCGACTCATCGTATTCGGGGAACTTCTTCCAGAGGATCAGACTGGTCCGCTGAAAAACGTCCTCAGCGTCATCCCTGTGAGGCAGCAGAGAAAAAATATACGAATAGATCTGGTTCCGATGCTGGGTAAATACATGCAGAAATTTCACATGCAAATCGTCGGAGATGTCAGTCGGGTGCTGTTCATTATCCATCGGAACGATTTCATTCATATTGTTGATTAATACGATACTGATTCGCGACCCGCTTTTCAAAAAGAAAGTCGCCTTATTAAGCTATCGTACACATAAAGAGCGACTTACCCCATCAATTGGGCAATTTTGATATAGATCGGAATCTTTCAAGGCTTAAACCCCGCAACTGTACGCCCGCACACTGCCCCTGCCGGCAAAATATGAGATATTTGTCAAATTTCAAAAAATATCCCGGTAAATCAACGTATTTACATACGAGTGCTTTACTGGGGCTCCTTGTTTGTTTTCTATTGCGACAAGGTCTGGTGAAGCCTATCTATTTCGCCCCTCTTTACGTACTGCGTTTCTCTGGACTCATTATTTTTTACTTGTTCCAGCTGAACAAATTATTTCCTCATAACCAGTTAAGAAAACAGGAACGACTCAATGAAGAATGTACGTCGCTCAAATTGCCAGCGGGGTTTTACCCTGATCGAACTGCTGGTGGTCATCGCAATTATTGCTATTTTAATCGCTCTGCTGTTACCAGCTGTACAGCAGGCTCGCGAAGCAGCCCGTCGCAGTACCTGCAAAAATAACCTGAAGCAGATCGGGCTGGCCATGCACAACTACCACGAAACCTTCGGAATGTTTCCCCCGGGTTACGTGGAAGAGATCCTGAACACCAATGGCGGCCATGTCGCCGACAACGAAGGTCACTGGGCCTGGAACGCTCTGCTGCTGCCTTATCTCGATCAGGCACCACTGTTTAACCAGCTCAACGTTGGTACCGTTCCTGTTTCGACCATGCTGAATAATGCCACAGTCCGCGGCTCCATGCAGAAAACTCTGCCCGTATTTCGTTGCCCTTCCGATACCGGCCCACAGATTCATGTCGAAGCCGGCCGCCGGATTATGGCCACTGGTGGATCTGAATACGGTCTGGCAGTCACAAACTACATTGCCTCCAACAACTCATACGGTTTGAAGAAAGACGCCGGTACCGATCCGACCAACTACGCCAACGGTGCCTTTTACCGGAACAGTAACGTACGGATGCGCGATCTGACCGACGGAAGCAGCAATGTGATTCTGGCTGGGGAACGGGCTTACAAGTTGGGTTCGAATAATGCGTTTGCGGGTGCCCTGTATGCTGCCCGTGACTACAACGCCACAGGCCCTGCCATCAGTTCTGCCGGTTCCAGTTCCAACCAGGGACTGATCTCGATCTTTGGTGGTGGCGCCGCTCCCATCAATGCGAATGCATCAACCGGACAGGGTCGTATCGCGTTCAGCAGTAAGCACGTTGGTGGAGCACACTTCCTGTTTGGCGATGGTCGCGTTGCTTTCCTGAGCGAGAACATCGATCACCGTGCCGCCTCCATTCCAGCCGACAGTACGTTCGAATATCTGATCGGCATCAATGACGGCAACGTCGTCGGCGAGTTCTAAACGACGCGGTCGTCCAGAGTGAATCTGTTTTCTTGAGAGACAAGCGGCCAATGCTGCTGCTTGTCTCTCTCTTATTTCGGATTACGCCTCTCTGTGCTGGGTTGAGATTCCACAAGCCCTGCTCTAAGATCGTCCTTTGCTTTTTCCCATACTTACACGGCGAATCGTCGCCGAAACGCGCTCAGGAGATGATGAATGAAATCGACAGGTAAACCAGCCTGGTTCTTATTGTTGTGTGCCCTGTGTCTGCCGCTGGTCGGCTGTGGTGGTGCCCCGACTGACCAGCCCGACCTGGGAACCGTCACCGGGACTGTCACCATGAATGGACAACCACTGACCGACGTGATGGTGGTATTCAGCCCCGAAAATGGTCGCTCCTCCATGGGAGTAACCGACGCCGAAGGTAACTACGAACTGGAATACGTGGGCGACACCAAGGGAGCCAAGATTGGCCAGCACAAAGTGAGTATCACGACGGCCCAGACCGACAGCTCTGAAGAATCCGGCGGCGAAGAGAGCGAAGCTCCGGCGAAAGAAACGATTCCTCCCATGTACAATTCGAAAACCACTCTGACCGAAGAGGTCAAACCGGGGGAGAACATCATCAACTTTACGCTCAGCACTGAATAATTCCACCCGCTGAACACAAAACATCAACGCCCCTGAATTCCATGGAATCAGGGGCGTTTTTGATGGTAATTCAGTGTTGTCCTCTCAGTTTTCCAGTGACAACAGATAAGCGATCAGATCGGCCATCTCCTGAGTCTGAATCTTTTTCTCAAAGCCTTCAGGCATCAGTGACTTGCCAGAACTTTTGATCTCGTCGATATTCTCTCGCAGGATGGTGACCTTTTTATTCTCTGCCTTCTTGAGCGTAATGCTGGAGGGCGTTTCATTCACAATGATTCCCGTTTCAATCAGCCCCTCATCGGTTACCACCACAAATTCCAGGTAGTTGGGAGAGACCTCTTTATTGGGGTCGAGCACATGCACCAGAATTTCGGAAGCAGTCCGGTTTTTAATGGTCGCCAGGTTCGGACCGACTTCGTAACCTTCCTGCCCCAGCCGGTGACAGGTCAGGCATTCACGTTTAAAGATTCGCTTTCCAGCTGAGAGATCTGTCTTCGCTGACAACGCAGGCTGATAGGCGGCGATAATCTCCCGACGCGGTCCCAGCACTTCACCGGCAAACAACTGTTTCGCCTGCTTCTGAATTTCCGGATTCGTACTCTTCATCAGAATATCGCGTCGGACCTGCGGAATCTGGCTCAAGGAAACCGTGCGATCCTCGAGTGCAGCGAACAGCTGCAGGATCCAGTCCTGCCTTCTGAGCAGACGGTCCACTATTTCTCTTCTGATCGCGGGAGTCAACGAAGGATATTTTTCCAGCAGCAGATCCGCCACCCGGGGATCGGCAAAACTGGTGAGTGCGACCACCACCGCCGACTGCAGCTCCTGAGTTTCGCGCGCATCCAGTAACGGCAGCAGGGCTGACTGTGCTGCAACCAGATCGGTGCAACTCAGCAGGTCAATAGATCCCAGCCGTCTGGCAGAGGTTTCCCGCCGGTCAGCTGCGGTTTTCTTTGCCTGTGAGATCTGCGTGCGGATCAGGCGAGCAGCATCCGTATTCTCAGCGGTCGCATACAGCAACAGTGATTTACCGCTGCGCTTCAGACCCTCTCCCAGCCCACGCAGGAGCTCAGTCTGCACCGCAGCCGTCTGCCGGGGTTGATCGGGAAAATTATAGCGGGCTGCCAGTTCAAGGATTCGTTCGACTTCTGCGGGCTGCTGTCGTGTCCCGATCACATTGGCCAGTTGACTCAATAGAGGACGTGCCTGAGGGCTGGCTGCAAATTTGACATCTGAGAGCAGGCTTGCCAGGAAATCCGCCGTCGAATCGGACAACGAACTGAGCACCGCCGTCCGGATCCAGGAATCACCGTAATCCTGGCGCACAATCGTGTAGAGTGCTTTCGCTGCTTCCGGTCCTGTCACTTCTCCCAGGGTAAAAGCCGTCTGGAACCGGACGCGGGAATCGTCGTCTTTCGCCAGCGCAATGACCTTCTTTTTCAGCGCTGCGCTCCGATTCAATTCCGGCTCCGCCAGCCTGATCCCGGCCCGCCTGATTTCCGGTTCACTGTCAGACAGGGCCTGCAGCAGCAGCGCTTCATTCAGTGCCTTGAGTCCCTGCAGAGACCAGAGTGCGTGCAGTCGCGCCAGGGCAGACGGGCTCTGCTGGAAGAGTTGAATCAGCAGAGGGATCGCCCGGGGATCCTGGCGTTCATAGATCAGTCGATGCGCGGTATCACGCCACCAGACATTCGGATTTTCCAGTTCAGCAACCAGTCGATTGATATCAGCTTCGCCCAGTCGCGGTGGTTCCGGTTTCTGGAAGCCATCCGGATATTTCGCAGGCAGCATCCGATAAATACGACCTCGATCGCGTCCGCTGGTGAGATCCAGATGGGCTTTGATATCCTCGGGCATCGACCAGGGATGCTCGATGTTCTCGCGATACATGTCGAGTACGTGCAGCGTCCCATCGGGGGCGTTCAGAAAGTTGACTGGCCGGAACCAGTTATCGGTCGACGCCAGGAATTCCACTTTTTCATGGGCGCGATCTGCTTTAAACGTTACCCCGTCCGGTGCGACCCGATACCGCATCACGAGATTGCCGGCCACTTCACCGATGAAGGCATTGTTATAATACTCGGATGGATAAGCGGCACCCCGATAGAAGGTAATCCCGGCAGCGGAAGTCACAAAACCGGTGGCATGCTTCTCACTGCTGGGTGAGCGAGAGTCCGGATCATTGGAGAGACGGCGGGCATTGATGATCCGCCAGGGTTCGGGAGGACTGACGCGATAGACGGCAATCGAATCGCCGGCATTGGCAACATCATTGATGGCCGAAGTCACCGGCAGATAACGATTCCGCTGCAGATACTTTGTCGGCAGAACAATGTGCATCAGCGGGTTGCGGATGTTACAGATGAACCTGTTGCCCCAGTCATCGAAAGTATTTCCGAAGCGGGCGCCCCCTGAAATCACTTCGAATGTTTCTGTATCTGCATCAAAGCGGAAATCCCGACGTCCCATGTTGATCGGATCACTCTTGGGAGCCCCCACGACCTGGATGACTCCGCCGTTACTCCCCCCTGCACCATAGATCTGATGATCGAGGCCCCACTTGAGGTTATTCATCACGGCCTGCACATTGTACTTGCGAAAGCCGGTGAAGACTTTGCGTTTGATATCGGCTTTATGATCGCCGTCCGTATCTTTGAAATACCAGATATCGGGAGTCGCTGAGACATAGACGCCCCCTTTCCAGAAGGCCAGACCGGTGGGCCAGGAGAGCCCCTCGGCAAAGATCGTCGAACGATCGAACTTGCCGTCCCCGTCGACATCTTCCAGCACACGCACTTTGCCGATCGGTGCTGACTTCTGCTCAGCCCAGGCTTCATCTTTTGATTTATCCGTGTAGGGATAATCATTCATCTCGATCACATACGCGAGCCCGTTCTCGTCATACTGCATCGCTACCGGATCGGTGACTAAAGGTTCCGCCGCCAGCAGTTCCATGCGAAAACCGTTGAGCAAGCGGAAGGTCGCTTCTGCTTTGTCCGGTGCGGTCGGTTCCAGATGAGGCAGCTTTTCAGCCAGCGAATCGTTTGGCATCGGGCGATTCTCAGCGGAAGTAATGCGACCAAGGTTGATCGCTCCGATCGCGAGAATGGTTCCCACAGTGAGTAGCAGAGTCGGTTTGCAGAGAATAGAACGCATCAGAAACCTCTCAACGGCTAAAGTGACATCCTGCAGTGCACAGAACATTAAGAAGGAAGGTTAATAAATTGTAGGCACTGGTCCCGCCTGATTACAAGCGAGCTCCTCTGGAACCCCGACTTTTGAGAACCGCGCATAAAAAAACTCTCTCCGCCGACAGCGAAGAGAGTTGAGTTCGTGTAGCTGATACTGCGCTTAAACAGCAGGCTGACCGGTGAAGTATTCCGGTTCCATGCCTTCTTTCCATTTAATGTTGCAGCCGATGCTGGGCTTCTGATTTTCGGTGACCGGATCTCCAGCGATCACGGCATCACAGGCCGCTTTGAGGTCGGCACCAGTCACGGCTTTGTCATTCCCGGGACGGCTGTCGTCGAACTGGCCACGATAGACGAGTTTCTGCTCCTGATCGAACAGGAAGAAGTCGGGAGTACAGGCTGCTTTGTAAGCCTTGGCAACTTCCTGAGTCCCATCGTAGAGATAAGGGAAGTTGTAGCCTGCGGATTTTGCTTCTTCGACCATCTTTTCCGGACTGTCATCAGGGTGAGTGGCGACATCGTTGGCACTGATGCCGACGACTGCCAGTCCTTTAGCCATGTATTCATCGGCAAATGCAGCCAGTGCCTCGCGGAGGTGAATCACGAAGGGGCAGTGATTGCACATGAAGATGACCAGCAGGCCTTTGGAATCTTTAAAATCGCTGAGCGATACCGTCTGTCCGTCGACATTCTTCAGTGAAAAGTCGGGGGCCTGCGTTCCGAGGGGTAACATTGTTGAGGCAGTTTTGACCATGGTATGTTCTCCTTTCTCAATCGATCAGGAAGTATTACGCTATTCCTGAGCAGAAGTTTTTGATGCAAATTTTTCGATCAGGGGAGCGACCACCTGACGGGGTACGAAGTCCCTGAGTTTCTCTTCAGCCACATCACCGCCCAGTTGCGCGATCTGTTTAATCAGCGAACTGGAGATGTGCGTGTATTTTTCACTGGCCATCAGGAAGACCGTTTCGATATCACCTGACAGCGTGCGGTTAGCCAGCGACATCGTGAATTCTGCTTCCACATCGGTCAGGGTGCGCAACCCGCGAAGCATGACGCCGCCGCCACACTCTTTTACGAAGTTGACAGCCAGCCCCTGGAAGCATTTGACTTCCACATTCGGACAGTTCTGTACGAGCAGTTCCAGCAGTTGTTGTCGTTCCTCGGGGGAAAACAGCGGACGTTTATCGGGGTTGATCCCGATGCCCACGGTGATCTTGTCGTAAATCACCGCGCCCCGTTCCACAATATCCAGATGACCCAGGGTTGGTGGATCAAAACTGCCGACATAAACAGCATGATGTGGATTGAGCGAACCTGTCACGACACTGCCTTTCCTCTCCGGGGGTGATCAATAACTCCTTTCATTGTAGCTGGATTCGCAATTGATCCAAACGGACAGCCTCCACTTTCTCTGATGAATCAACAGATTTGAATTCCAACCGCGGTCTGAATTGAAAATCAACTCGACACCTAGTGTAATAGGATCTGTAATTTCAAGTTCAGGCAATCCGGGAAAGCCAGGTTGCCTCTGCCATAGAATCTTCCCTGATCTGCCAGAGGGCATTTACAGAGATCATTTACCAGGAGTCTCCTGCCATGCGATTGTCACCTCGCCCATCAACTGTCTCGCTGTCCGTCTGGGCCGGCGTAATGCTGTGTCTCATCAATCCGCTGACCGCTGCACCTCAGACGCTGCAGGAAGTTTCTGAATTACTACAGGCTCCTGTCAGTCAGGCTAATCAGAAACAGGTGCTGGAATTTTTCAAAAAGAAATACCAGAAAGAAAAGGATCTCACCAAAGGGGACCAGAAGTATCTGATTCAGAAGACCGACGATGGTGGCGGCTACGCCGGCTGGTTCTTCAAAGCACAGCCGGGTGACCAGGTTGTTATTTTCGCTGAGAAAGGCCGCTCATGGCCGATGATCGAGCTGGGAAATACCGGTTACTTTGCCCGGGTGGAACGTTTCCCGAACTTCTCCTCAGTCCATTATCGTTATGACGTTAACGGCGACCGTTTACCGGCCGGCAAAAACAGTCGTTTCGGGTTCGAAAGCTATGAATGGAAACCCGAAAGCGTGAAACAGACTGGCGTCCCAGAGGGTACGCTCACCAAGATGCCCACCTTTGAAAGTCAGAAACATTATCCCGGCACCGTGCGTGACTGGTGGGTCTATGTGCCAGCGCAATACAAAGACTCCAAGACTCCAGCCAAGCTGATCGTCTTCGCGGATGGCGGCGGTTACTGTCACAATGACGGAAATGCGACTATCGTGCTGGACAACCTGATCCACGCGAAAAAAATTCCGGTGACCATCGCCGTCTTCATCAATCCGGGCGTCTTCCCTGCCGGCACGAAAGGGAAGCAGGAAGTCCGCAACCGCAGCAATGAATACGATACCTGCACCGCGCAGTATGCCACATTCCTCGATGAAGAGATGCTGCCCATCGTTCGCAAAGAATACCGGATCTCGGACAAGCCGGAAGATCATATTTTCTGTGGTGCCTCTTCTGGAGGAAGCTGTGCCTTCACGGCTGCCTGGCATCGGAATGACCTGTTCGGCAAAGTGATCTCATTTGTCGGCAGTTTCTGTGACTTCCGCGGAATCGACGATTACCCGTCCCGCGAAAAAAACACGCTGCCTCTCGACCAGTTTGGTCCATGGAAAACCGCCCACGATTACCCGGGTCTGATCCGTAAACAGTATCCTCAAAAGAAGATCAAAGTCTTTCTGCAGGACGGAGATAACGACTTGGACAACAAGCTGGGCAACTGGTTTTTGAACAATGAACGGATGGCAGCCGCGTTGGCTTACAGTGGCTACGAATACTGGTTCGTTGAAGGGCATGGCATGCACAGCAGCCGGCACGGAAAAGCCGTTCTGCCAGAAGCACTGGTCTGGATCTGGCAGTCCGATTCAGAGAAATAACGAGCAGGGTTTCAAGCGAGTTATTTCCCTCGAATCGTACCATTCGTTCACAATTTTATTTGACGAACGAGAGACAGGTCGATAAATTTACTTCATTAAATATTCAGTGGGGGATCTTCCGGTTGCGGGCTTCAGCGACAGGACCCTGGAGCCAGCGACTGTTCCGTCTCCCCTGAATTTCAGGAAGTATTCAATTAAGATTTACGCTGACAGAAATGAGCTTAGCGTTCTACCCGGTGTGGAACAGTGTCTGCTGACTGAAGTTTCCAGAGATTGCTGCCTCAGAGTTACCTGCCTTGAACGTCATCACAGCCTGGATTGTGCGCTGGCTGGAACACAAGTGATTGTCTGTTAGTACTTTTACTGATTTCAAGGAGGATCGCTTATGACCGTCGAAACCTACTCTCAAAAAGCCAGGAAGCTATCAGAAAAAATTGAACAGACCATTGCCCTGAGAACCGGCAGTCAGGTTCAGTCGCTGAAAGTGGATATTCTGGGAGAGATCGTCGTGCTTTCGGGACGCACTGATTCCTTTTACCACAAACAGCTGGCAACCCACGCCGCACTGAGTGAAATCGATCAGTACGCCCTCACCAACAACATTCGCGTTGAATCCTGATCGAGGTCTGCTTTCCTGCAGGATTCAGGAAAGGTCCCACACCGTATTGGAATCTGAGCCAGCGACAGGATCAGGATGATCTCTCGCGGCTGATTCCCCGACTATCAACCGACTCGAAACCGTTCAGCCCTCTGACTGCTCACCGGCTGAGGTGGACTCGGTGCCCTCTTTGTTTCGGCTGCCAAACTGAAACTTCTTCTCTTCCCCCCGCATGATCCGACCCAGATTGCTGCGATGACGGATAATAATCAACAGGGGTACCGCGATGCTGAATGCGGTCAGACTCCATTTATCCCGCGTGAAGGCTGCACTTCCCAACTGCACGAACTGGGCGATACCAAACGCGAGTGCCGCCACAATCGAGCTGAGCGCCACGATCCGCGAAACAAAAAATGTCAGGGCAAATGCCCCGACAGCCGCCAGGGTTGACCAGGGGCCCAGTACCAGAATCACACCCAGACTGGTCGCAACTCCTTTACCTCCGCGAAACCCAAGCCAGACCGGAAACATGTGCCCGACAATCGTGGCAATGCCACTCAAAACGCGGGCATGATCGAAGTCGGGGGAATCCGGGCTGACAAACAGCGCGGGAATGAACAGGACCGGCAACAGTCCTTTCAGTGCATCGAGCACCAGTACCACAATACCCCATTTGGCGCCTAACGTGCGGGCCACGTTCGTCGCACCGATGTTTCCACTGCCGACCTTACGGATATCGGTGCCGGCAACCAGCCTGGCTGTCACCAGGCCAAAAGGAATGGAACCGGCCAGATAGGAGAGGACCGCGACAAAAAACCAGAAATAATCTGTAAACATCAGCAGGGGCGATTCGTATAATAAAGTCAGAGGCATGACAGGACGTTTTCTGTGCCAGTGATAATACCCGACAGCGGTAGATGAGCACAACGACAGGTCCTGACGCCAGTTATAAATAATCAACATCAGTACCCACCAGCCGGGGTCCAGCGATAGTTCTATTCGCCTCCCCGGTTAAAAATCTGACAAACTGTTAGCCCTGTCCCCTTGAATGTATTATTCTGAACAGGACAGGGCTCCCTTCTCTGATACTCTGTTTCTCTCTCACAAAACAATGACAGAAAAAGCACTCCCAATTCTCTCGTCCGGCCATGCATCTCAATCGGATCGCGATCAGGGCCTGTATCCCGCGCGCTGGTGGCATCGTGAGGCAGAAAAGATCGTTTGTGATCTCTGTCCCCGTGCCTGCGCTCTGGGGGAAAATGATCGAGGATTCTGCTTTGTCCGCCAGAATCTGGGCGGTGAAATGGCACTGACCACCTTTGGTCGCAGTACCGGGTTCTGCGTCGATCCGATCGAAAAGAAACCACTCAACCATTTTTATCCCGGTTCGAGCGTGCTGTCTTTCGGCACCGCAGGCTGTAACCTGGGTTGTAAGTTCTGTCAGAACTGGGACATTTCCAAATCGCGGGAAATCGAACGTTTGAGCGCCCGGGCTTTCCCGGAAGAAATTGCCCACGTCGCCGCACAACTGGGCTGCCAGAGTGTCGCGTTTACCTACAACGACCCGATCATCTGGTCGGAATATGCGATCGAAACTTCCAAAGCCTGTCACTCCCGGGGTGTCAAAACGGTCGCTGTGACAGCAGGTTACATCACCGAGTCGGCCCGCGCGGATTTCTTTGAGCACATTGACGCCGCCAATATCGACCTCAAAGCGTTTACCGAGGAATTTTACTACCGCATTACGTTGTCTCATCTCCAACCTGTCCTGGATACCCTGGGCTGGTTAAAACGGGAAACGGATGTCTGGTTCGAAATAACCAATTTAGTGATTCCCCAGGCCAATGATGATGACGACGAATTCCAGCGGATGTGTGACTGGATCCTCAACGAAGTGGGAGACGAGGTCCCACTGCACTTCTCTGCCTTCCATCCGGACTTCCGCATGCTGGACCGGGGTGGCACTCCCCCAGAAACTCTGATCCGGGCCCGTGAGATCGCACTCGCCGCCGGTTTAAAATATGCCTACACCGGAAACGTGAATGATGTCCGCCGACAGAGTACTTATTGTCCCTCTTGTGGCGAGACACTGATTGAACGCAACTGGTACCAGCTCGGAAAGTATGCCCTGAACGGCAACCGCTGTCAGTATTGTAACACGCAGATTGCCGGACATTTCGATCAACGACCGGGCGACTGGGGTCAAAAGCGACTCCCCGTGGATATGCAGTCATTTTTGAAACAGCATCCACTCCCTTCTTCTTCCAGCGAACAGCAGAAAGGTTCCACGTCGATGCAAAGCAATTCCACGACTGCCAGGATCGAACTTTCTCCCGAACATCATCAGAGACTGCTGCAGAAAGCGGCTGCGGTGGTAGTGGGAACTGCGACTCGCACCGTGCCGGCCGAGATCGCTTTGGAAGAACTGGAAACCATGGTCATCAATGGTGCGTTTGTGAGCCTCAAACGGCAGGGGCAGCTGCGGTCCTGCTGTGGTAACTTCGGTCAGCCCCTTCCGCTGGGACAGGCGCTCCACCAGGCAGCCATCCGCGCCGCGAAAGACGACCCGCGGTTTCCCCCCATCTCACCAAGTGAAATCGAACAACTGGACGTCGAAGTCTGGCTGCTCTCCGATCTGGAGCTGGTAGAAGAACAGGGCCTCGATCGTTTGAAGGCGGTTCAGGTCGGCCTGCATGGACTGCAGATTCGCGCCGATGGCCGCAGCGGATTATTACTGCCCGGGGTGCCATTGGATCATGGCTGGAATGAAGAGGAATTTCTGAACCAGACCTGCATCAAGGCAGGGCTCCCTCCGACCGCATGGAAAGATCCGGGAACCACGCTGCTCCGCTATCAGGGCGTTTCCTGTAAGGCCAAACTGGTCGAGATGCTGGATGCACCGCTGGAGAAAGTAGCGACTCAGATTCTGAGTCACCGCGAGTTCGCTCAGTATCAGCAGTACATCCAGTCAACGATCGAGGCATTAAGACTGGGACAGGTTCCTTCCTACTATTGCCCGCAAGTCTCGGATGCCAACATTCAGGGAGTGGCCCTGATCCTGATTCACGAGAACACTTCGGAAGAACTGGTACTCTCCAAATGGGCGTTGAAGCAGTCGTTCCCGATGCAGTCGACCGTCTTCTCCATGTGCCAGCAACTCGCGCAGATCATTGCCCGACAGAATTTGAGGCCGGGTGAATTCCAGGTCAAACTGGTACTGGCGACCGATCCCGCCCTGCATGGCCCGGTCGAAGGACTTAATCTGGAGAACTTCGATTCCCGCAACCGCAGTCTGCTCGTGATCGAAGGTCAGAAAACAGGCTGGTTCTATCAGCGGGAAGAGTCCGCAGCCGAAATCATCTCTCGGGCCCAGGAGTCAATGTCGCTGATGCAGCTGGAAACTGCCCAGGTCGCCAGCATGGCCACACAGTCAGCCGTACCCCGGTTTGAGATCGTCAATCGGCCCCGGGCAGAACTGGGAACGGAAATCCGCCCCACGGGAGTTGCAGGCACGTTTTACCCTGCCGACCCCGAGAGCGTGGAAACGCAGTTGGACGAACTGTTTCGCGACGAAGCGGAACCTCACACATGGGCTGCAGCCATGGTGCCTCATGCAGGCTGGAAGTACTCCGGCAAGATCGCTGCTGATGTTCTACAGCGAATCAAACTACCCTCCTCGATTATCGTGATCGGCCCCAAGCACACGCGGGAGGGCGTGGAATGGGCGGTGGCCCCTCACAAGGTCTGGCAACTGCCTAATGGAAACCTCGAAGCGGACGTCACTCTCGCACGCCGACTGGCTGAGGAGATCCCCGGGCTGGAACTCGATGCCGCCGCACATCGGAGTGAGCATGCCATCGAAGTCGAACTCCCCTTGATCAAACGTCTGGCCCCCGATTCCCACGTCGTCGGCATCGCCTTCGGCGGAGGAAACCTGCAGCAATGCGACGATTTCGCGGCGGGGCTGGCTCGGGTCATCGAACAACGGGACGAACCGCCTCTGTTGCTGATCTCCAGCGATATGAATCACTTCGCCACGGATGCGGAAAACCGGCGACTGGATCAACTGGCCCTGGAAAAGATGGACGCCCTTGACCCTGATGGTCTGCTGGAGACGGTGCGGGCACAGCATATTTCCATGTGTGGTGTGCTGCCCGCCGTGATTGTGATGAAGACCCTCCAGAAAATGGGTAAGCTGAGTCGGGTGGAGCGAGTGGGCTATGCAACTTCGGGCGATGTGACCGGCGATCGATCGCGGGTCGTCGGATATGCAGGCCTCTTGATCAACTGATGACCGCCGATTGCGGCAAGTCCAGCGGGTTTCCCGGGAATCGTCAAAATTGATGGTGACCCCAGAGCCGGTTTTCTACTAAAATCCCGACTCTGTTAAATGTTACTGTTGTCACTGACGCGTCAAACGGAATCGGAGCCCCGTGCTATGTCTATTGGTCGCATAATCTTCTTCACTGGTTTTGCCCTCCTGGTTACATTCTCCCGTTCGCTACCCGCGGCGGATGCCCCCTCTGTTGAACTGGCACTCACCTTTAAGCCAATTCAGCAGGACATCGAAATCGAAACTCCCGAAAAATCGGAATACGGTCGCTGCAAGGTCGAAGTCGAACAGAGCAAGAAGAGCTCTGGCTGGATTGTTTACGGACCGAATGGTCAGGTCCTGCGTCGCTTCGTCGATACCAACGGAGACAACGTGGTCGATCAATGGCGGTATTATAACCGCGGCCTGGAAGTCTACCGGGACATTGATGCGAACTTTAACAACAAGGTCGACGCGTCGCGCTGGATGAATCTGGCCGGGACCCGCTGGGGCCTCGATAAAAATGAAGACGGAATCATTGATGAATGGAAAATGATTTCGCCCGAAGAAGTCACCCGGGTTGCCATCAGCGCACTGGCAAAAAATAACACAAAGGTGTTCGAATCGCTGCTGATCACCGATGACGAGCTGTCCGCGTCCGGGATTAAGAATCCCTTCGCTGAAAAGATTCGTGAATCAACCAAAGCAGCTTCCGCGAAGATTCCCGAACTGCTCTCGAAATCAAAAATGCTTTCATCCGATACGGTCTGGGTTCGCTTCGATGGTGCGATGCCCGGATTAATTCCCGCCGACGATGTAAAAACCGATAAAGACCTGCAGGTCTTTGAAAACGTAATGGCCATTGTCGATACCAAAGGCAAAAGTGGACTGGTGCAGTTCGGTGAACTGATCCGGGTTGGCGACGCCTGGCGTCTGACCCAGGCACCGCTGCCCATCGAAGGTGAATCGATTCAGGTCACCGAAGGGGGCACGCTGATGCAGCCGGTCGCCGGTGCCAGCACACTGCCCACCAACTCAACGGTTGGCCTCTCGAAAGAAATGCAGGGGCTGCTGGATGAATTACAGAAACTGGATCAGAACGGCCCCTCACCCGAGCAGGGTCCGCAAGCCGTCGCCCGCTACAATGCAGATCGGGTGGCGATCATCGAAAAACTGATTGCCGCTTCCAAGAACGAAGACGAACGTTCCCAGTGGACGCGACAGATGGTTGACGGTCTGGCCGCCGCCGTTCAGACGGTAGGCTACAAAGACGGACTGGTACAACTGAAACGGATTCGCGACGAAGTCCAGAAGTCCTCACAGGATCAGGACCTGGTGGCTTACGTCACATACCGGACCCTGCTCGCTGATTACAGCACCCAGTTACAGAACACACAGAGCGATAAACTCCGCGATGTGCAGACCTGGTGGCTGACACAGCTCGAAGACTTCATTAAAAAATATCCGAATTCCGATGACTCTGCAGAAGCGATGCTGCAGCTGGCAGTCACCCAGGAATTCAGTGGTAAAGTTGCTGAGTCCAAGAAATGGTACACGAAACTGGTCGAGTCTCACGCCAGTTCGGAAGCAGGCACCCGTGGTGCAGGCGCTCTGCGACGCATGAACCTGGCTGGCCAGGAACTGGAGCTGTCAGGCAAAGGTCTGGCCGGAGGCGGCATCGATGCCAAACAGTATCGCGGTAAAGTGCTGCTGGTCATCTTCTGGTCCAGCTGGTGTAAACCCTGCACGGAAGACCTGCCTCAGATTCAGGACCTCTACAACAAGTACCATAGCCAGGGCTTTGACGTACTGGGGATTAACCTCGATGCCACCCCGGAACTGGCTGAAGCCTACATCAAACAGCACAAAGTGGCCTGGGCTCACATCCATGAAGAGGGTGGCCTGGAAAGCGCCCCTGCCCGGGACTTTGGTGTAATCTCCCTGCCGACCATGTTCCTCGTGGACAAGTCTGGTAAGGTCGTCAACCGCAGTGCCACCGTGGCTGATGTCAAGAAAGCCCTGCCCGATCTGCTGAAGTAGGCCGGGCACCGAAAGACGCTGACTCACGACAGGGAGAGCACCACGTCTCTCCCCAGTCGTCCGTCATGCAAGGCAGAGGCGACAAGCACCCCCTCTGCCCCAAGTTCCGCCTGAGCCTGGAGCTCCGCAGCATTGCGAATCCCCCCTCCGGTGATCAGCGTAAGCTCGGGATATCGTGCGTGTAACGTCTGACACAACTCTTCGGTGCCGGTCCCCTGACCGGTGCCGACCTGTGCCAGATCGAGCAGAATCATCTGCGAAACGCCCTGTTCCCGCGCCAGCTCTGCCACATCGAGAGGATTCGTAAGCTCCGCAAACGGGTTCCCAGCAACAGCACTGACTACAGGCTGCCCCTGTTTCAGGTCGAGACTGAAGAACGTTCTCTGACTCCCCCACTGATCGACGAGCGCCGCCAGTTCTTCAGGTCCTGCCAGCGTCTCCAGGCCAGCCACGATGTTGATGCCCGGATATTCCTGTAAGTCCTCACAGTCCGCTATGATGCGCAGACCGCAATCGAGCAGGAATGTAAAACCTTCGGCAAGCAGGCCCTGGTACAACTCAAGATTCTGCCGCTGGTGGATGATGGCATCGAGGTCGGCCACATAGAATTCACTGAGACCAAATTCAGCGCGCATCGCCCGGGCCAGATCGAGTGGATCACTGGAGTCAGTCAGATTGCTCTGGAGGGGTTGATACCGATCACGTTCTCCCGCCACCCCCCGCACCACGGTTTGATTCAGAATGTCCAGTACCGGAATGATTTTCATCGTGTCTCTTACTTCAGGAATTCGTGTTTCAATGCGACTGGAAAGACTTAGTTTAACAGTTCCCCAACAGTCTGGCTCCCCCGGGACAGCGGATCTGATTACAATAACAGCTTGAATATGAACCGGGGGAGACAACGTGCTCCCCTCTCGCTACCAGATGAAAAGAGCCACTGATGCAGATTATCGAAGCCGACTTAAGTGAACCCCGTAACGCCGCGGCGGTGGTGACTCTGCTCAACAGCTACGCCTGTTCGCCGGAAGGGGGCGGCAAACCGTTGACACAAACGGTCCAGGAGAATCTGGCTCCGCGTCTGCATGAGCGTAACGATGCAGTGGTCGTTCTCGCGTATGAGGAAGAGACCCCCGTCGGACTGATTATCTGCATCGAAGGTTTTTCCTCGTTCGCCTGTCAGCCTCTACTGAATATCCACGATGTGTTCGTTGCTCCGGAGTTTCGCGGCACCGGTCTGGCTGGTCAGCTGTTTGAATTCGTCGAACAGATCGCCCGGGCACGAGGCTGCTGCAAACTTACGCTGGAAGTGCTGGAAGGAAATCAGCGTGCCCAGGCGGCTTACCGTAAATTCGGTTTCAACGGCTACGAACTAGATCCTCAAATGGGACATGCGCTGTTCTGGGAAAAGAAGCTCTAAGCAAGTCGAACCTATCATTCATAAGTTAGAATCACAGTCAGATGAAATATGATGTCGTCGGCCTGGGAACCGTTGTGGTGGACCACCTGGTCCTGCTGGCACAACACCCGCCCCAGGATGCGAAAACCAACATTATCAGCGACGCCTACCAGGTAGGCGGACCGGTGCCGACGGCGCAGGTAGTGCTCAGTCGCCTGGGAAAACAGTGCGCCTTTCTCGGCAGCTGGGGCGACGATCAATATGGTCCCCTGATTGCGCAGGACCTCGCAGCGGAGCAGCTGAACCTCGATGCCAGTCGTCTGCTCCCCGGGACCCGTTCGGGATATGCCCAGGTCTGGATCGACGAACAGGCGAGCACGCGTACCATCGCCTGCTATCGTCCCGAGCACTGGCTGCAACCGGAAGATCTGGATCGACATATCATTCAGCAGGCCCGCTTCCTGCACCTGGATGGCTGGCCGCAGGAAACCTGTCGGCAAGCAGCGCAGATCGCCCGGGAAGCCGGCGTGACCGTCTGTCTCGATGCCGGTTCTCTCAAGCCGGGGATGGAGACACTGATCCCTTACCTGAATGTCATGAACTGCCCCCGCCGGTTTCTCAGCGAATATCTACAGACAGACGATGTGCTGGCAGGCGGAAAAGCCTTACTGGACCAGGGACCGGAGCTGGTCACCGTGACCGATGGTGTGCGCGGCGCGTGGTTATTCAGTCAGGAAGGCTGTCTGCACTGCGCGGCACTCCCCGTGCTTTCTCTGGATACCACAGGGGCCGGCGATGTCTTCAGCGGTGCCCTGCTCTATGGTCTGCTTGAGGACTGGCCGCGCGAGCGGGTGCTGAAGTTCGCCTGTGTCACCGCAGCGTTGAAATGCGAACGCCTGGGCAATCGGGATGCACTGCCGTCCCTCGCGGAAATCGAAGCCGTCCTGCAGACTAAGGAGCTGAATCTTTCACAACTGGATTGATCAGCGTCCCGATACCGGTGATCTCGATGGATACGATGTCCCGATCTTCGAGAGTGAATTCGTCCGGCGGAACGATGCCGGTTCCGGTAAGCAGAATCGCACCGCTGGGGAAATCATTCTCTTTCACGAGCCAACTGATGAGATCTTCCAGTCCGCGGGCCATTTCTGCGACGGACGTATCGCCGCGGAAGACTTCTTCGCCATCCCGTTCGATGGTCAGAATGATCCTGGTGGCTTCACGATCCAGAGGGCCCTCGTGCAGCAGGACACAGGGTCCCAGGCCGCAACACTGTTTGTAAAATTTCGCCTGTGGCAGATAAAGCGGGTTTTCGCCTTCGATGTCACGGGCGGACATGTCGTTGCCCACCGTGTAACCCACCAGTTTCTGATCGGGAGAGACGATCAGAGCCAGCTCGGGTTCGGGAACAGACCACTGACTGTCAAAGCGGACACGGACCGGCTGATTCGGACCACAGACCCGGTTGGGAGTTGCTTTGAAAAAGAGCTCGGGACGATCTGCGGTGTAGACCTGGTCGTAATGCGAAGCGGCTGTTTCGGATTCTTCCATCCGCGCCACCTGACTGCGTTTGTAAGTCACACCGGCGGCCCAGACTTCCTGGTAATCAACGGGGGCGAGGAACTCCAGCTGATTGAAGGGGACGGGCGGCAGCTCTTTGTCGATCAGGAATTTGGCCAGTCCTGCCGGATCGGCGGAATGCAGGATGTCCGACAGACGGTGGATGTTGTCGACCTGTGACAGATCCAGCAGCTGCACTCCGTTTGCTTCCACGATGGCGACATGACGTTCCCCGTTTGACAATAGCACTTTCGCGAGCTTCATCTTCAATTTTCCTTCTGATACTGGTCCAGGGCGGCTAAGGTCTGTTGCATATCTTCTGGTAATGGTGCCTCAAACTGCATCGGTTTTCCACTGTGAGGATGACTAAATTCCAATCGATGGGCATGCAGGGCCTGTCGATCAATCAGAATGTCGCTTTCCAGATCCGCGGCGTCCGCCTCGGCCTGCACGCTCAGATCCTTCATTTTCAGAGTGATCCGGCCGCCATACACGCGATCCGCCACAATGGAATGGCCGATATGTTGCATATGTACCCGCAGTTGATGGGTGCGCCCGGTTCGAGGTTTGAGTCGCACGTAACTAAACGCCTTGTATCGCTGAATCACTTCGTAATAAGTGAATGCGTCGCGGGCATTGCCCCCTTCATCACAGACGATCATTTTCTCCCGATGACGGGGATGCACACACATGAACGTCTCGATGTAATCGGTGTCGAATTCCATGCGTCCCCAGACAATCGCCCGGTATTCCTTCTGAACTTCCCGCTTTTCAAACTGGGCGCTCAGACGGGCGTGAACCTGATTATCCTTGGCAACAACCAGCAGACCGCTGGTATTCCGGTCGAGACGATGGACGATTCCGGGACGAAACTGGCCGGCGACATCGCTGAGCTGATCGAAGTGATGCTGCAGGGCTCCGGCCAGCGTTCCCGCATAGTTGCCTTTGCCGGGATGGACGATCATATCCGAAGGCTTATTGATGACGGCGATAAAGTCGTCTTCGTAAATAATGTCCAGCGGAATGTCTTCCGGGGGAAGCTGATTATCGGGCAGTTCAGGCAGGCGAACCGAAACCCGGTCATTGACCCGCATGCGGCGGGCAGCTTTGACGGGCAAGCCGTTGACCAGCACCGCTTCCTGCTTGATCGCTTTCTGGAATAAGACGCGGGTGTAATTCGGATACAGGCGACAGAGATAATGATCTATCCGCCAGCCATGAGCGCGTGCCTCGACAGTAATTTCGATCGGCTCAGTCGAGAGTTCCGGCGGTGACGAAAGTTCGTCAGACATTATGGTTTCTTTTCGGGCGCTGGTTCCGGCTTCGGTGCCTCGGTCTTGGGTTGTTCAGCGGGAGCCTTCCCTGCTTCTGGAGCCGGCTTACCTTCCGTCTTGGGTGCTTCGGTTTTTTCGGGAGCAGCCGGAGTACCCTCACTGGCTTTTCCTTCTTCCGAAGTCAGAGGCTCAGGCAGACCGGGCAGGCTCGGCAGAGCCGGGAGCTCCGGCAGACCGGGAGTGCCTGCACCACCTGCGGGTGCAGTTCCCTGAGGGGCCATACCAGGCATGGGCATGTTGAAACCAGGACGCTGACGATCGCCGGGCTTGGGATTTTGCTCGTGGAACCATTTGTAGAACTCTTTGGTCCCTTCCTCATCCAGAGCAGCGACTTTTTCCCCTTCAACCGGTTTCACCCGCTGTTCTGCCAGCTGGCGGAAAATAGACTCGGGGAATTCGTTAATCAGCTTCTGATAAAGCTCGGTGGCGGTTTTCAGATCACCATTGGAGGTTGTTTCTTCAACGCGTGCCATCCCGAACAGAGCCCGTTCGCGAATTTCCGGAGGTGTTGAGGAAGAATCCAGCAGTTTCTGGAACTGTTCTTTGGCGTCCTTCAGTTCACGATCACCGGCACTGCGATCGGTGAAAGAGCTGCGAATACCAGACTGCAGATGACTTTCAGCAGCGTGAATCAGTGCCCAGTTCGCTACGGGTGTGCCTGCGTAGTCTTCAGCAACGTTTTCGAAGTCTTCAGTAGAGCCTGCAGCCGCCAGGCGGGTCCAGGCTTCGGACTGTGCAGAGGTTTTCTGAGAATTCCAGATGATCAGCACGATCAGCAGCACGATTAATGCCCCGATTCCCCCGAGGATTTTCGCGCCATATTTTTCCACAAAGGGCTCTGCCTGAACCATCAGTTTGCCCAGGTCATTGGTTTGCAGATCGTGTCGATGTTCGCTCTTCATCAGAGTCTCTCACAGTGAATATTAAACAGACCTAAACTCATGCTCTCCCAACGAGATAACTGAGTCCATCGCGCGAGTATATTGCCCCTGAAATTACGCGTCAAGCTGATCCCCCGGCTGAGAACGATTTCAGTGTAAAGAATTCCAGATTTTCGATTCCAGGGGGCGATTTTCAGTCCAGATCAGGGGAAACGGGCACTGATCAGACATTCCCACACTGGAGAAACCACATCTGCCGAGATTCAGGACATGACCGAGCGTTTCCGGGCTGACTGTACCCCTCTAACTTAATCACGCTGCAGGCACGAAGGCCTTTTTCAGACTGCCGAGAAAACAGGGATAGGTAAAAAATCCGGGCAGCATGACCGCATAGATCGTGATGGACGCGATTTCCATGAGTTCGAGATACGCCACCACTTCCATCCCCCAGGATCCGAGCAGAAACAGTGCCGTGGTCAGTACCAGAATGGTCACTTTGCCTGTCTGATCGGCACGATCCACGTAGAGTAATAAGCGTCGCTGGAATAAAGCGAAGAGGATCAGACCGGTATAACCGACTAGCTTCAGTAACAGGGCGACCGGCATGGGCAGCAGACTGGGGTCGGAATACATGAAGCCGGAAAAAATAATATTGGCACAGACGCCGGCGATGACGCCCCACAACAGATTGCGACAGTCCGCTTCCGCAGGCACGGCCCGGCAATAGATGGCTCCCGCGAGCATTAAAAGATTGCCCGTCATGCTTAAGATCGGCAGGAGCGTCATCATGACAGAGAGTAGATCAGTAGTGAAGCGGAAGTAGAGTACCCCCAGCAGGGCAAAGAAGACCAGCACGATACCATACAGAAACAGATTCAAGCCTCGCCTGGTCTGCTGCAGTGAACGCGAATCTTCGCGCAGCCATTGATGGCCTGAAATCCGTTTCGGATCTGGCGTTGCCCCTGATTCGCGCATGGTAATCTCAAATATTTGAAGTGATACAAAACACAGATACTAGCACATCTAGCAGAACATCTCGGTAAACCTGCTGCAAGCGTCAATGGCTCGCATTTCTAGCAGCGGAGGAATTAACCTAAGGCATCTGTTTCTGGAGCGTCTTGAGCAACTTGAGATTCTCCTGCATCTGCTGCGCACTGGCCGCCTGCTTCAGCATTGATCCTGACAGAACCAGAGAAAGGTCGGTGGACTTGTCGATTCTCTGTATCAGCAGGGTATCTGGAAAGCTCCTTTCCTTTTCCATCACTTCCTCCCATTCACTGTCTGACAGATTCTCAACTGCAAACAGGTCGATCAGCAGTGGTTCCCCGGCTTCCTTGAGAACTTCAGCGTAAAAACGATGTTCGTTCTCTGGTTGACTCTCCAGCGGAACATGTTCCCAATTATAGACTCCCGTCTCAAAGCGTTTATCGGGGACTGCCATTTGCTCCGACGCTGGCACGGGTGGAGCTGCAGCCAACTGCTTGAGAATTTCCGGCGAAGTCTCTTCAGAAAAGAACAGGACTTTGCCATCGGCAAAGAGCAGATGACCGCCTTCCCAGTTCGGGCAGCCGAAACTTCCCGGTCCTGCACACAGTTGAGTTCCCAGGGGACGCCAGTTAAACGGATAAGCCCATGGTTGAAATTCACCAGCCACATCTCCAATCACCCAGGTATGCGTGGTACCCCGCTCCATCTGATCGAAAGTGACACTGCTGTTACGGTAGTAGAGATGCGGATTTCCCAGGTAATGCGTCAGACCAAAGCCTGTACCTGTATAGTTCAATCTGACTTCTGGATTCAGATAGGTAGTTCGGACGGTTTCGATCACAGTTCGATTGGCTGCACTCAACCAGGGCTCGTCCAGACTAAGCTGAGAATAATCCGGACTCGCATCCAGATAGGGAAGATACATCGTCATCCAGCCCTGCGTGGCGGTGCCATCCTCGCGAATCACTCCACCGGAAGGAAAACAGCGATGCGCGTCTGCATAGTTATGTGCCGCCAGTCCGATCTGTTTCAGGTCGTTCTTCGCAGTCGCTCTGCGTGCCGCTTCGCGTGCCTGCTGTACCGCTGGAATCAGCAAACCGAACACGAGGACAATCAGGAGCAGAACGACGCTTATTGAAATCCAGCGCTGCATCACTTCCTCTCCTTTCTTGCCAGGTTCTATTCCGGTAGTCGTTCCTGCAGGTTCTTCAAAAGCTCTGTATTGTGTTGTAACTGTTCGGGGGAGGCAGACTTCGGCAGTGATGTGGCTTGAAGCGCCTCAGCGATGTCGGTGTTCTTATCAACCACAAAGAGAAAGTCGGGGCCGCGGAGCTTTGGTAAATCCGGCACCTGTTCCAGGTTGATCTTTGAATAGACTTCTATCCTGAGTGGCTGATCGGTTTGCCCACTCAGTACGTGCACGTAGTACAGCTGTTCCGCCTGGGGATCTGACTGTAAGGACTGATTGTTCCAGGAGAAGTCGCCCGTCTCGAAAGTTCTGTCCGGGACTTGTGTCTGTTCGGCAGTGGGCACAGGTGGAGCAGCGGCGAATTTCTTGAGAATCACATCTGAGGTGTTTTCTGAAAAGAACGTGACACTCCCATCGGCAAATAACAGATGTCCGCCCTGCCAGGGGGGATGGCCGAAGCTATTCGGTCCGTCACAGAGTTTCGTTCCCAGCGGTCGCCAGTTGAAAGGATACCCCCAGGGCTGGAAGTTGCCGGCCGCTTCTCCCGCCAGCCAGGTATGCGAGGTGCCATTCGACATTTGCTCGATGCTGACATTGCTGTTGCGATTCAGCAGATTGGGGTTTCCCAGGTAGTTGGTCAAACCATAACCCTGACTCGTGAACCGCGAAAAGTTTCCGGGGATGATGAAGACAGGGCGGGATTTCTCATAAATGGCTCTATTCCCATTCTGGTCCCAGGGTTCTGAAAAGTTGATTCCCGAATAATCATCACTCTGATCAAGATAAGGCAGAATCATTGAAAACCAGCCGTGCATGGCGACATCGTCTTCGCGAATGACACCACCGGGAGGCAGGCACTTGTGTGAGTCATGATAATTCGCGACGGCCAGCCCCAGTTGTTTCAGGTTATTTTTCGAAGTCGATCGACGCGCTGCTTCTCTGGATTGCTCCACCGCGGGCATCGTCAGGCCAATGACCAGCACGATTAATAGCAAAACAACGATTACCGAAATCCAACGCTGCATCTTCAGACTCCTCAACTCACTTTACGTTAATAGTATTTATTGTGCATCAGTTTGTGGCAGTTGTTGTTGAATGGATTTTAACAGTTTCATGTTCGCTGCCCACTGCTTGGGAATGGTTTCTTCCTTGAGAGACGTTGCCTGGAGCACATCAGTAATATCGGTAGAGTCATCGATTCGTAACAAAAAATGCAGTATGTCCCCCTGATATTTATAGGTTGCACGTACTTCCGGCGAGATATTTGCCGCAGTATAGACATTGATCAATAACGGCGCCCCCCATTTCTTCCGCAGCACTTTCACTACATAAATGTTTTCTGCCCGGGGATCAGACTGCAGATCAATGCGTTCCCAGAGAAAATCGCCGTATTCAAACTTGCGATCGGGGACCGCGGTCTGTGCGCGGGTCGCGACGGGAGGGGCTTCGGCGAACGCTTGCAAAATTTCGGGCGAGGTCTGATCGGTGAAAAACGTCACGCTGCCATCGGCACGCAAAAGGTGCCCTCCGCTCCAGGGTGGATGGCCGAAAGAGTTCGGTCCGTCGCAGAGTTTTGTTCCCAGCGGGCGCCAGTTGAAGGGATAGCCCCACGGCTGATAATTCCCGGCTACTTCGCCAGCCAGCCAGTGATGCGCGGCCCCATCTTCCAGTTGTTCGAGAGACACAGAACTGTTCCGGTACAGCAGATTCGGATTTCCCTGATAATGAGTCAAGGCGAAACCGGTGGTGGAGTAGTTGGCATCAGCTCCGGGAACCTGATAGCAGCCCATCGGCCACTCATAAACCGGAATGTTTTCAGAACTATCCCAAGGATTATTAAAATCGACACAGTCATATAAATGACTGGCTTCCATGAATAGATAATTTTGAATCATCCAACCGTGCATCGCAGTACCATCTTCGCGAATCGTCCCTCCAGGAGGGAGGTAACTCCAAGTATCATTGTAATTATAGAACGCGATGGCGACCTGCTTCAGATTATTCTTCGACGTCGACTGGCGAGCCGCTTCTCTGGATTGTTGCACACCTGGAACCAGTAGAGCGATTAACAGGAGATTAATCCCGATCACAACACCCCATTCCATTCGGCTCATCAAGATCATCTTCAGGCCCTCCCGCGATGTGAATTCAGAATTGAGAGGCTGTGCCGGGAGACGCAGCAATCCCTATCATAAGGCGACTCACATCTCAGAAACAATATCTTTATTGTGATGCCTCATCGCGGGGCAACTGCTGCTGAAGCTTCTGAAGCGTTTTAACATCCGCCTTAAACTGTGCGGGAGTGGTTTCTTCCCCGAGAGTCGTGGCTTTGAGCGTGGAGGCGATGTCGGTCTGCGGGCCAATGTGTGCCAGGAACAGAAATACAGACCCCTTTCCCTTATACTCGGGTTCGTCTCCCGGCCTCACGATGTATTTAGAGCAGACACTCATTTTCAATGGCAGGCCAGCAGGGCTTCGCAAGACTTTGGCGATATATTGATTTTCCCCCTGTGGATCGGACTGCAGGTCGATTTGCTCCCATTCATACTCGCCGATAATAAAGGTGCGTTCAGGAACCGCGGTCTGTGCATGGGTGGCGATCGGTGGTGCGTCTGCGAGTGCCTGCAAAATTTCAGGAGCAGTCTCCGTAGAAAAATATTGCACGCTGCCATCCACCAGCAGGAGATGTGTGCCGTCCCAGGAAAGCTGGCCGAAAGTGTCCGGTCCTTCACAGAGTTTTGTTCCCAGCGGACGCCAGTTGAACGGGTAGCCCCAGGGCTGAAAGTTTCCGGCGGCTTCCCCTGCAAGCCAGTTATGTGAACTGCCTGTGTCGATTTCTCTTTGTGTCACGGAACGGTTTCGCGACAGTAGATTTGGATTCCCCATATAACAGGTAAGCTCATATCCGCCGCTGGTCAGCCCCATGTCTCTGCCAGGAATCTGATAAACAGGGTATTTGACCTCAAAGACCCGGTTATTCTCCGGACGGTCCCAAGGGTAATTAAAATTGAGCATGTTATAATAGGGACTTGCATCGAGGAACGGCATAATAAACGTCATCCAGCCATGCATGGCGGTTCCGTCTTCGCGAATCACACCGCCGGGAGGAAAGCAACCATGAGTGTCATGGTAATTGTGCAGTGCCAGCCCGATCTGCTTGAGGTTGTTTTTCGCTGACGACATGCGGGCTGCCGTGCGGGAACGATGTATGGCTGGGATAAGCAGTGCGATGAGCAGCAGGAAGATCCCCATCATCACTGCCAGATCTCTCCAGAGCTGTCTGGACATCGCCGACTCCTTCCATCAGGTAGATGGGATTTTCTTCGTTTTAAAGCATCCTGTCACGCATATTTCCAGTGGCCTTCCCATTTGTCGGTCCAGAGGAACCGGGCAGCGAGATGGCCGTTGCGGCGGAGTTCCAGCCAGTCGATGTGTTCAATCTGGCAGACGATTACCGCGAAATTTTCGTAGCCCAGTTGTGCCTCTTCATCATTGGGCAGCCGGTCAAACAGGTAATCAGGCAGATTGGGAGAAGCGGTTTCGGCCTGCGTTCCCGGAGCTGAAACTGTGATATAACCGCGACGGTGCTCGGGACTGCTGGCTTCCCAGTGCCGGGCAGCCTGATCATTTTGGGTATGCACTTCGGCCCGGCCGCGCAGACGGATCTGCACCCGCGTGACCGGATCATAGGCAACCCACTCAATCCAGGGGTTTTCCTCAAGCTCCTGGACTTTGTCTGAACGCTGATCGGTGTAGCAGATCACCTGTCGCTGCTCGATTTCCACAGCTCTCAGGACCACGGTGCGCACGCGGGGACGATTGTCTGAAATCGTGGCCAGGGTACCCAGCCGCCAGGGATGCGTTTCCGTTTCGACTGCATAGTTCAGGTGTCGCCAGGTCTCGTTGAGAATTGTATGGACTTTGGCCGGGTTAAAATCAAATTGCCTGGTCATGGGTGTTCTGTCCTGAAGGATCGGCTGCAAGGATGTCGCGTCTCATTCAATTGTGGGCGCTGAACGACGCTGGTCAAGCAAAAGTTATCAGGTTCCAGGGGCATCGTGGGATAAAGCTTCATCCCGGGGATGATAAAACAGCGCAACAGGCAGGATTACCAGGGCCAGCACGAGGAAGACATGACTCATAGGCCAGTTCAGCTTGTTACAGACCATGGTAAAGAGACCGAAGAAGACCGCGGAGAGTACGATCCCCACCCAGTTGATCAGATTCATTGTACCGATCATGCGGCCCTTCTGCGATTTGGGAGGGCGGGTTTGCAGTTCTACCTGGAGCGGGACAATAAACAGACCGGCGAAGAAACCGACGAGGGTCAACACCGTCCGCGACATCCACTCGGCGGCGTTGAGGGGAATGAAGGCTTCCCAGAGCGAAGCATCAGTTTGTTTGACGGTTTCGAGTCCGTCTCCAGGCCCCCACCAGCCGATCCCCGACATGAGCGCCAGGCAGAGGACCAGTCCCCAGGCGCCGACAGTGACCAGTTTGAAATTCACCCGTTTATGCGAAACACGTCCCGCGGCGACACATCCCAGCGAAATCCCAACCCCCATACAGGCCGCCATCAAGCTGGTACGACTTTCACTTAAGTGCAGTTGTCCAATCCCGAAGATATTCACCAGGGGCTGCACGATGCCCCCCACGAACCAGAAGACCGATGAAATCAGCAGTACTGACAACAGGCGACGATCCTGCAATAGCAGAGTTCGCGTCTCGGGGTTAATGCCCAGTGTCGACCAGCGAAATGGGAGCCCCGGATGCGCCACCGGCGTGCGGCGAACCCAGAAGGCAGAGATCGTGCCGATCACGGCAATCGCGATACAGAAATAACTGGTTTTCCAGAGTGCATCGGGAAAGGCCTGCTTTACGAAGCCCGCGGAAGCCATACCGAAAATGATGGCGACGAATGTTGTCATCTGAATCACACCGTTAGCCTGAGGCAGGTCATCGCTGCGGAGCATTTCCGGCAGGATCCCATACTTGGCAGGTCCGAAGATCGCACTCTGGGTACTGAGCAGACCGAGAACGACCAGCAGAGGCAGCAGTTGACCGGTGAAGAAGGCCGCCATCGCCAGCAGCGCAATAATGATCTCAGCTACTTTACAGGCGATGACAATCGTTCGTTTTGTGTGTCGATCGGCGTACCAGCCACCTAACCCTGAGAAGAAGACGAAGGGGAGCGCGAAGACTCCCAGTGCGATGCCCTGCTGATCTTTGGCCCCCTGCAGCGCCTGTTGCGCGCAGAACAGCAACACCAGCTGTTTATAGAGATTGTCGTTGAAGGCGCCCCAGAACTGCGTGACCGTCATCCCCCAGAACGAGGAATCATGATACAGGGATGGCAGTTCTGTTTGAGACGTCGATTCCGTTTCGGTCACCAGTTACAGTCCTTGTAAAGGGGGAGCATTCAGACAACCCGGACCCGGGTTCAAAGCAGCTAAACCATAGTGTCTGCAACGGTTTCTTACAATGTTGATTCAATGAAAGCCGGGAATCTCAACGGATTTTCACTATCCCCCATGCGCATTTCAGTCTGCAGCACAGAGTGTGCATTCGCTTACTCAACCGTTGATGTTTCGGGCACTATCCCACCGGCTGCCGCGGCGGCGTTTTTAATGCGGATGACTTTGAATTCGTCTGCCCGCTGCTTGCGGGAGAGTTGTATGATCAATCCCTGGTTCCCGGCTTCACCGTAGATCCAGAGCTCGTTGATCGCCCCGCCGGAAATACTGCGACCCACCTGTGTTGGCGCTCCCAGTGCTTTCTTAACCTGATCCCGGTTCATGCCGGCGACCACGGTACCGTTGCGAATCGCCTTGCGAATCGGGTCGTCGCGAAACTCCTTGACTTCCTGAGGATCGAGCCATTTATCTTCATGCAGCATATACCCCAGCCGCCCCAGCATGATTGCCGTTTCTGTTGATTTCGGATTCAGTTCCCAGGCCTGCAGCAGGAGTTTGACAGCCCCGGGTCTGTTCCCTGTCAGCTCCATCAGGTCGCGGGCCACACTTACGCGACCATCCGCATCGCCAGGCTCGAGTTTCTTCCGACGGGCTTCCACCCAGTTTTCCAGCGTTTGCTTCGCTTTGGTCTGATCACCGCGCTGCTGGTATTCTTTCGCCAGATCCAGAACGTATTGTCGGGGGAGTTCGTCAATCCGATGGAAGTCAAAGCTGAGCTGCATCTGCTCATACTGTCTGGCAAGATCCGGTCGTTCGGGCAGCTGTTTTTTTATATCTGCGGCGATTTTAAAGCCGTTACTTCCCCCTTCTGCGAGTCCTTTGAGAATCTGATCGAGCACAATCTGTGAATAGAACCAGCGGATCATCCGCTGCCGCTGCTCCGGGGTCGCTTTTTGAAATTCGGCCACCTGGTCTGCAAGATAGCGTTTGCGTTCGGCAGGCTGATCGGCTTTGAGCGGGGTAATACTTTTGGGAAACAGTTTGATCAGCTGCGCGCGGACGGGATCCGCATTGGAACCTTTCTGTTTTTTCAGCTGTTCCCATTCGAGAACCAGGGCTTCGTGCCGATAGGCCTCTGCCAGACGGGGATCCAGTTTGAACTCCTGTGCCTTCTCAGCCAGTTTCATCAGGTTCTCCGGCTGCTTGACCCGCAGTTGGCTGTATTCAGCTTCGACGCCTCGGCGAAATGCATTGAGTGCTTTCTGTTTGAGTTCCTCGTCCTTATAAAACTCGGCCCGCTGCTGCCCCCATTTTGCAAGTTCATACCAGTCGCGGGGATCACTCAAATCGATTTTGGATTGTTCGGTAACGAAATGCTCCAGGTCGCCCGGTAATTTTTTGAGCGATGTGATCTTAAACAGCAGCCGTCCGTTCTCGCGGGCCAGTTGACCGGTCACTTCCACGTTCTGAAAGCTATCGTCCAGCCGGGGCACCTTCCCGGCAAAGTAGAAGGGGATCGGGCAGTTACGGAACCGCATCGAGAGCGAGTTGTACGTTGAAACGCGTCCTTCCAGCGTCTGCGTCACGCCCAGCAGTTTATTCCATTGTTCGCGCTGACTCACAAAGTTCTGGATACTGCGGTCGGCGGCGAAGACATCACCGGTGCCGATCAACGGCAGGCAGAACAGAAACAGACAGCAGGTGCGTATCAGGCGTTGTATCACAGGGCACGCTCCAGAAATAAAGTTTGTTGCTTGAGCAGTTTTTCGACGTGACCCCGGTCGTGATATTCGTCGAAGGGAATGCCCAGTTGCTCATACAGATTCAGGTGTGACCAGAGAAATGCGGTTTTGCCGTCGAGCAGAATCACTCCGGACGCAGGCTGATTCTTATCCTGTTCAAAGGCCTTCATCTGCGCGGCAAAAATCAGCGGCTCACCGGGGTGCCTTTCGACATACTCACGAAATGACGGATCAGCCAGATCCAGATTCAACGTGTATTCATCCAGCATCACCGGAAAATTGAGCCGGTACCGAGGTCCTGCTTCCTCTTTACTGGAGGAGACGGGAGAGAGCGTAGTTTCAAACAGGAGCCAGCTGCCTTCATAACGGATGTCAAACAGGGACTGCCAGCCTTTGAGATCCTGTTCCTTGATCTGAGTGACCGCTTCTTCAGCGATGTCAAACAGCGGAGCCCCCGCCTGGCGGTTCAGTGCTTCCAGTTCCCGCGCGGTCTGCTGCACGTCGAATGCCTGCCGGTCATGCCTGCCCAGTATATCCACGGCTTCTGACGCCTGTTGATATGCACTGTTCGCCCCGACCAGATCTCCCTCTTCCAGCAGTTGCTGCCCGGCTTCGGATGCGGTTTTCAGCGTGACCTCGGCTTTCTCAATCTGACGGCTGTGCCAGATGCCATAACTGGTGACTCCAATGATCAACACGATCCCCGCCAGGATCGCCCGGAATGGTGTGATCAGCCGGGTACGCGGGGGTGGCAGTTCAAAGGGTGAGAGCTCGGCCTGAGCGGGCTGACCGTTGTCTGCAGCCTGGACTTTACGGGTCGCCTGTTTCTGCTGGCGTTTCTCCCGCAGGCGTGTCACCAGCGGGGAATTCAAAACGTATTCCGTAATCCGCTGCTGGGTCGGAATCTTCTTCTTTTTCTTCCGTGACTGAAGCGGGGGATAAGTATTACGAGGCAGAATAAAATAGCTTTCGCCGCACTGCTGGCAGGTATGCCTGTAGGGGGCCTTGCGCCGATATCCGGAAAGACTCACGCCACAGACGCAGACGATCTCATACGGCTCCGGTATATCTTCTTCGCGACGCTTTGCCTTCGACGGATTTTTCAGCCAGTGTGCCATATAACCGGTACCATTTGCGAGACAGGCCCCAGGAACCTGCCGTGTCGCCGTCATGGAATGGAGAGTGCGAATCAGAATTGAAACAGTCGTAACCATTATAGACATCCCGGCTGCCGATGTCACAGGACTCTGTAGAAGAGAGCGGTTTCACGACCATTTTTGTCTGAAATTCCGGAAATGCGGCGAAAAACCAGCGGGCTGAGAATACCTACAATCGTCATTTTCGCGCCGAGTTACCTGACACTTTTATTTCAGAGAAATCCCTCCATTTGTGCAGGTGCCAAAGTTTGACCGACCTCTGTTTCTGAGGTATATGCCAGTAGAAATTGTATGTTTCTTTTTTGAATCATCGTCACATTTGAACTCTCTGGTCACTGCGACAGCTACGTTCCCCGCCGTACCAGCCACGTGTTTTTTTGGAGTAGCAGGATGTTAACGACCTCATCCACAGCCTCTCAGTCAGGGCAGCAGACGAGCACCTCAGGGCTCGAAATCTGCCTCGTGCCATTAACTCATCGCATTGCTCCAGTCAAGCTGACCACCGGTGAATATCTGATCGGTTCAGGGTCGGAATGCGCAGTCCGGCTGGAAGTACCGGGAATTGCTCCGGAACACTGTCGGCTGACAATCACCGATTTTGACGCGACGATCGAAGCCATCGATTACCGACTGTGGGTTAATGAACGTCCCATTCGACGACTGACATTGACGCAGGGCATGAAGCTTCTCATTGGCCCCGTGAAGTTCGAGGTCGAATCAATCGAAGAAGTGACTCCCGTCGCACAGCCAGAAAAAAAGTCAGCGCCCGTTAATGCGCCGGCTGCTACGCGTACCCAGATCGAGATCCCGGAAGAACTGCGTGCCCTGGCCGCGTTCCAGAAACAGCTCGAAGAACGTCAGCAACTCCTGAAACAGATCGAACAGGAACAGGTTGCCCTGCAGCAGGAAATGCAGGCACAGGAAGCGGAACTGGAACAGTTGCAGGAACGCTTCACCCTGCAGCCCCCTGCTCCGCCCGAACCGGCGCCCCGCTCTGCAGAACAGGAAGACTCAATCCGTTCTTTTGATGCAGCGATCCTGGAACTGGATCAGAAACTGCAGCAGCTGGAACTTCTCAAAGACGATGTGGCTGAAGAACAGCAGCAGATCATCGTCGGTCAGCGACAACTGGAAGGTCAGCACCAACGATTACAGCGTCTGCAACAGAATCTGCAAGCCGAACGAAACAATATCACTGCGGAACAGCGCGCCCTGGTCGCAGCCTGGATTGATCTGGAACAGGCGCAGACCGCCGATCGGTCTGAGCAGGAAACCGAACGTGCCTGGCTGGAAGCAGATCAGTCTGCCCAACAGCACTCGACAGCCGCCGTCATCGAGATTGAGCGGGCCCTCAGAAACTGGGAACAGGATCTGGCAGAACAGCACAACCAGCTGAATACCCGGGCAGAAGATCTGGAACAGCGTCAGCAGGAACTGGAATCGAAACAACAGGCCTTGACAGAGCAGCAGCAGAACCTCGACGTCGCCCAGCAGAGCATAGTTGACCAGAGTGCGCTGCAACAGAAGCTGGAAACAGAACGGGAACAACTGCAACAGGAACGGGAGTCCCTGGAAACCGCGCGGCAGGAATTAGCAGCGCAGCAGTCCCGAGTGGAGGCAGAAACAGAGGCCTGCACGCAGCAGCAACAGGAATTGCAGTCACAACGTGAAGCCTTCGATCAGAAATCAGCGGCTCTGGAAGAGTTGCAAACCGAACTCTCCCGGCAGCAGGAAGAACTGACGGCCCAGCAGTCAGAACTCGAGCAGCGTCAGGTGGCTCTGGAGTCTCAGGTTGAGGAACTGTCAGCAGAGCGGTCTCAACTCGAAACGCAGCAGGCAGAGCTGGCCACACAGACGGAACAGCTGAAAGCCGAGCAGAGTGAATTCGAAAACGAAAAACTCGAGTGGGATAATGCCCGTACCAAACTGGAACAGGAACAACGCGAGCTGGAAGGAGCTCGCGCTGAGCTGGATGATCAGCGTACCGAACTCACACAGAGAAGTGAAGAACTCGACCAGTTACAGCAAAAGCTGACGACACAGGAACAACAGTTGACCGACCGCGAAACAGAACTGAATCAATCAGAGGCGGAGCTGGAATCGAAACAATCTGCGGTCGAGCTGAAACAAAGCGAACTGGAGACGACTCAAAGCTCCAGCGAGGAAGAACGGGCCGCAATCGTTCGGGACCGTGAAGAGCTGGAAGTTGAGCGAGAGAAACTACAGCAGGCACAGTCTACGCTGGATCAGCAACAGGATGAAATCGAGCGTCAGAAATTCGAATTGTCTGAGCGTGAGTCTGAACTGGAAGCACGGCGGCAGGAACTTGAACAACTACAGACCAGCCTGGAAGCGCAGCAGTCTTCCCTGGAAACCGCACAGACAGAATTAGAGAACACGCAGGCCGAACTCGCCCAGTCACAGGTAGCGCTGGAAACAGAACGAACCGAACTCGACGAAGCCCGTACCGAACTGGAACGTACCAGATCCGGCTTACAGGATCAGGGGGAATTAGAAACACGCGAGCAGGCGTTAGCAGAACGGGAAGCTCGCATTGCAGAGCAGGAACAGGAACTTGCAAAACTGATCAGCGAGCAGAAGCAACGCGCTGAGCAACCAGAGAGTGAGCTGGACAGCGATGTCGTGGATACGACTGCAACAGAGAAACTGGCGATTGAGCGTGACGAACTGGAACAGCTGCGATCGGATCTGGAACAGCGTGCAGCCAAGCTCACAGAACGGGAAACCGAACTGGAAGAACTCACTCAGAGCCAGGAACAGTTAAAGACTGCCCAGGAAACGTTGCAGGCAGGTGAAACCCGGTTACAGGAAGCTCAGACGGATCTCGAAGAACAACAGGCACAGTTGAGTGCGCGAGAGCGACAACTGGCAGAACGCGAAGCCGAACTCGCACAGCGGGAAACCGAACAGGAAACGCTCACCCAGAACCAGCAAGAGCTGAAGGCGGCCCAGGAAGCTTTGCAGGCGGATGAAAGCCGATTACAGCAGGCCCAGGCTGAACTCGGAGAACACGAGGAACAGCTGAATGAGCGGGAACGGCAACTGGCAGACCGGGAAGCTGAACTTGCGGAACGCGAACAGGAACTGACAGACAATCAGCAGGCGTACGATGAAGAACAGTCGACGATCGCTCAACTGGCTACAGAGCGGGAACAGTTAATGCTGGATCGTGATCAGCTGGAGATTGATCGCGACGAGATCAGCCGTCAGCGGGATGATCTGGAAACACAGCAGATCCAGATCGAAAAAGATCGCGGGCAACTGGACGATCGGGAACATATCGTCGAACTGCGGGAGCAACAGTTGAATGAACGCGAGAGCCTGATGGCGGAAGTGGGACTCCCTGCCGGCGGGATGGATGATCATACCGTCGCAGATCCTGAATCAGCAGCGCTGACAGAAACAGACACCGCTCAGCCAGCCCCGTCTGAAACAGAAGCACCTCAAGCGACCGGTTCTCTGCTGGAATCATTCTTGAGTCAGCCGGATGAGACACCCGAGCCGGAACCAGTTTCTGAACCAGAATCAAAACCGGAAGAGGGTGTGACACTGCAGACAAGCCGGCTGCTGAGCATGTTCTCGCGCGAGACTCCTGCAGAACCGGAAGTCACTCCTGAAGACCACGCCACTCCGGACATGGAGCATACTGAGTCAGCAGAAACGCAGTCTGCTAATGAGTCGACGGCAGCCGAAACCTCTCCTGCTCCGCACGCAGAAGAGGAAGAAAACTCGATTGCAGCCTACATGGAAAAACTGCTGGAGCGATCACGCTCCAAGGCCCCTGGTTCACAACCGAGTCAGAAACAATCCGGGTCAGCAAAGCCGGCTGGCGCGACGCATCAACCGGGAGCCGGTATGATGCAAGACCAGCATGCCACCGGCCCTCAGTTGTCGATGGAAGAAAAACTGGCGACGCTGAACCAGGCACCCACGCACTCCCAGGATCGCGATGCGGTTCGTGATGCGATGAACTCATTCCGTGATGTGGCCAACTATTCCGCCCGCATGGCGATCGCCCGGCATTCAATGAAACACCAGAAAACGGATCTACTCTTCAAAGGAATTCTGACCGGTGTCTGTGTGCTGACAACCCTGATTATTTTCGCAGAGTCGATCTGGGGGTCTAATACACTGGGAATCATTAAATGGGCAGCGCTGGCTGTGAGCATTACTTCGTCTGCACAGTTCCTGCGTGGCCTGCTGCAGGCCAAACGACTGTTCCCCGATAAATCGAAGCTGGAGTCCAGTACTGAAGACGAACAAGTCCATCCCCAGGCAGTCACGGAACTTGAGGCAGCTGCAGAACTCGTGGATTTTCAGGATGAACAGGAGGTTTCAGCAGAGAGTAATTCATTTTCTGCCGACGAAGAACCATTGTCAGCAGATGAGGAAGAACTACAATCACTGGAAGCACAACTGCTGGAAAATGCCCGCCGTAAGCGGAGAACTCCCCGGGCCGATGCGGATCACGAATTGCAGGATCAGCCTGATTTTGAAACGGATGCAGAACCATAACCAGTCCCCACAAGACAACACGAAACAGGAGGCGTATTAGATACATGATTTTGTTCTGGTGCGTCTCTTTTTTCATTGCCGTCTGGCTCGGCATCATAGGGGTGAATTCCCTGACTTCCCCACCTGACAACCTGGGAGTTAACGATGGTAAACTCAGCCCCTGTCCGGAATCTCCGAACTGCGTCTGTTCCTGCGACTCCTCAGAAATACATACCATCGCCCCCCTGGAGTTTACCGATTCCCCGGCCCAGGCGCGTGAGCGACTGCTGTCAGTCCTGGCTGAATTTCCCGGCTGTCAGATTGTGACGGGAGACGAGAACTATCTACGGGCGGAATTTCGTACACGCTGGCTACGGTTTGTCGATGATGTTGAGTTCCTGATCGAACCAGGTCAGAATGTGATCCAGGTGCGATCCGCATCACGCATCGGTTATTCCGACCTTGGGACCAACCGCGAGCGAATTGAGACGATTCGCCAGAAGTTCGCGGCGACCGCACCTTAACCAGATTCGAAACCAGGCACCTGCCATCTGAGGCCCGCTGTGACAGAGCTCCCCGATTATTTACCGACCGCTTCACTGGAAACTCTGCAACATCGAAGCGTGTTACTGCGAACCATACGGGAATTCTTCCACGCACGCGAATACTGGGAAGTCGAAACGCCTCTGCTCTCGCGGGATACTGTTGTTGATGCCTATATCGATCCCTTCACCAGTGAGTGGCGTGCTGAAGAAGGAACTGCGGAGCCTGCTGCCAACCGGGGTGCTGCAATCCGCTACCTGCAGACCTCACCCGAATTTGCCATGAAGCGGCTGTTGACCGCGGGGGCAGACCGGATCTACCAGATCACGCATGCCTTCCGACAGGCCGAGCGGGGCGAGATGCATAACCCCGAATTCAGTATGCTGGAATGGTATCGGCAGGGAGAGACGCATCAGGAGCAGATGACCTTTGTGGAGACTCTCGTACGCACCATTTATCAGACGGCTGCTGAAATATCGGATCAGAGTGAGCGACTACCACTGCCCTCCGAAGCATTCCCCCGGCTGAGCTATGAAGCCGCTTTTCAGCAGTTTGCCGGGCTGTCTGCTTTGAGTTCATCTGCTGAAGAATTTGCCCGGGTTGCAGAATCAAAACAGATTTCTGTGCCCGGAGGGTTCGATGCCACTGACCGTTTAAGCTGGCAGAACCTGCTACTGGTAGAACTGGTCGAACCAGAGTTGAAACGCAGGGGCGCCGTCTTTGTTTACGATTACCCTCCCGAGCAATCCGCCCTGGCCAGGATTCGTCCCGCCGATGAGGAGTCACCACATGCAGTATCAGAACGGTTCGAACTCTATCTGCAGGGAGTCGAAATCTGTAATGGCTATCACGAACTGACTGATGCGACCGAACTGCGGGCACGCATTCAGAAACAGTCAGAACTGCGTCAACAGGAACAGCGTCTGGCACTGCCAGGGGAGAGTTATCTGTTACAGGCAATGGAAGCCGGCCTGCCCGCCTGCGCGGGAACCGCGCTGGGACTCGACCGGCTGATCATGCTGGCGCTGGGCAAACGGAGACTGCAGGAAGTGATTGCGTTTCCGTTTGACCGTGCCTGAAGCTTACCATTCGGTGGTAACGCGTTCGTTTCCATTCCGGGTACAGAGCGCCAGGAACACCCGGGCATCGATATTTTTCGCCATCCCGCGGGCAGAACCATCAGCGAGTGCGAAGTGAACGACGTCATCATGCCACGATCCAAAGGTGAGGTGGATTGTCTGGCTCATATGGGGTGGACCGTCAAAGTTGGTCCCTTCGTGGAAAATGGGCGGATTGGTACTGGGATCGGCGTTGGGGTCGAAGACGGCTCCCGAGACCGAGCTATGGCTGTCTGCCCAGAAGCCAAAAGCCGCTTCGCCGAAGAGCAGCGTGTTGGATTCGCCATCCTGCATATCGCGTACTTTGGTCGCGCTATTCGGACCGAAAACACCACCCCGAAACTGGGCACTAAAGGGATCGACCGTAGAATAGCCGGTCAGCAGTCCACCGACACCACGATAGTTGCAATACCCCAGGTCCCGGGGACGATTCGAGGGGAGGGAAGCACTGGGACAGATGTAACTTTCAATGGGAACCGTGCTCGCCACTTTGCTGTCTTGTTCGAATTTGCCAAGATTATAATCGATATTCACTGTCGTAGCATTCATATCGGACAGGATCAGAGCCTGCCAGCCCCACCAGGGGGAGAGCTCCCATTCGGTCAGGCTCCACTGGGTCACGGGCACTTTATTACCGTTGGAATCCGTAGTATGAGTATCGACTGGAATTACCACATTTTCGGCGAAAGCCACATTGGCATTTGCTGGACCAGGTAGCTGATTTCCATTCGAATCGACGGGCATCGCTTCAATCCAGCCGGAAGGGAACGAGCGAAACGAACTTTCATAGTTCATTGTGGCCAGGGCGACCTGTTTCAGATTGTTGATGCACTGTGTACGACGTGCCGCCTCGCGGGCCCGTTGAATCGCAGGCAGCAGCATGGCAGCCAGGATCGCAATGATTGCCATCACGACGAGCAGCTCAATCAGCGTAAACCCCTTGCGGGATGAATGTTTGGAATCTGAAACGAGTTCGCGCATCGATCACTCCCTGTAAATGTTGAACATGATCCCAGCCCGATGCAGTTTGACGGGATTTTGTAACTCGAAAAGGGTTGTTGCCTGGTCTCCAGTACGCTTTTCTATCTTGATATCTTCCACCTGCGCAGTGCAGAAGTCAATTCCCAATCGACCGCGTACAGCATAAAAGATACCGATGAACAGTTTATTTTAAACCAGCCGGAAAACAAACGCAAATAGCGACTTCTTTTTCCCATTAATTTTATGGAACTTGACGCAGATAAGTCAGCTAACCTATTGGTGCTTAACGTAGTTTTGAACGGGTTGGCTACTGCGTTAATACAGTGTCTGTGAGCCCCCGGGAGTTCCGCATGGCGTACATTCCCTGTCTGCTGGTTTAGAAATCAACCATCATTCTTACGTAAAGATCTGCGCAAAGATGAAAAAAACTCAGTGTTTCTTGAGTTTTTCCTGTTTCGTGTCTGTGGTATCAGGATTTCGCTGCCCCGGAGACTTTGAAATCCCCCACAATCCAGGGCAGCATGCGGACCATGTTGCGGGCATCATCGATTCCGCGATGATGAGTTCCTTCCAGGGGCAGGCCCGTCAGCTTCAGGGCGCGCGTCATTCCGAATTTTCGCGGATAACCCTGGGTCAGGGAGAACTGCTTTTTCAGATTGAGATGCTCTTTCCCAAAAGGATACTCTCGATCGTGGTATCGGCAGTCCTGCTGAAACTGTGATTTGTCATAGTCGCCCCACGAGCAGAACAGGAACGGTTCGTACTCCCTGCTCCAGTTGATCAGCGCGTCCAGAGCCTGGGGAAAACGGACTGCGGTAGAGACATCGCTCTGAGTGATCGAGGTCAGTTCGGTACAGAAGGGAGTGAGCCGGGGATGCCGGACCGGTTGAATAAAGGTCTGGAATTCGGAGACAGCCTGGAGCGATTCACGGGCCACCATCACGGCCCCGATTTCGATGATTTCCATCTCGTGGCGGGGCACCGTTTTCTGATTGCAACAGGTGGCTTCCAGATCGATGACCAGGAGATGAGAAGACGCACTCACGGCGTCAGGCAGTTGATGCATGTTGTTCCTTTCTTTGAGAAGTCCTGCATCGCTTCTCAATGTTTTGTATTCTTGAATTGTTCTGCTGGATTATAAATGGAATTTGCCTGGTGTAAAGGCAAAGCTCCTCAATCGCGGAACGCCTTTAGAACGGTCTTGTGTAATCCCCCGGATCGACGACCGGACGAATGATACGTTTACCGCGGATTAAACTGCGGAGCCCTGGTTCCATAATCAAGAGCAGTACGCAATGGATGCCGTACACGGTCATGAAGACGACTTCTTCCATTGTGGCATACTCGGGTGTCTCCTGAGGATTATAATATCGCATGATCAGAAAGAACCCTTCCATAACCAGGGCCATGATCAGCAGTCGCATCAGGACAGACGGTCGACATTGTTTATGTTTCCTGCTCCAAAACAGGATCGCCACATTTCCCGACACCACAGGCAACCAGAGAAGCATGGCTTCAGCAAAGAATAGCGGACAATCAACCACCATCATTAAGAGAGGAAAGATTGTCGACGCCAACGTGTAAGCCAGCAGAAACAGAACGTAAGGTGTGCGGGGCATCTCGACCAGACGTTGCTTACCAGTTCTGAACCAGCGGGCAAATGTCGGCATGTGTTGCGTGAGATTCATCTCGGTTCCTTTTTCAGGAGTCAATGGAGTGCCGCCATCAGATGCGTTCCGGGTGCAAGACCACCCAGAACGAGAGAGCCCCGTATACCAGGAAGAAAAACAGGAACACGTAAAAGGTAAATGCCCGCTCAATGTCGAGTTTGCGGAGTGGATAGCTGGTGACAACGGTGCTCAGCAGCGTCAGATTGAAGAGCAGACAGGAAACCAGCGCCAGACCCCAAAGCCGACTGTCGCCGTGACCTGCTCCCGCTGCGCAGATCCCGAAAAAGAGTAACACGGAATTCAACACAAAATGAAACAGGGTCACCAGGAATGACCTGGTAAACTGTTTCTGCTGTCGCTCTAACTGTTCCATGACAGTTCCCTCAAATCACTGGTTTGACGTTTACCGGCCCCCCGTTTCCGAGGGAATCCAGTCCTATAGTGAATGAGGCGTAAAGCGGTAAAAAACATCACGCAAAAAAAAGAAATTTGCCCAATTTCCGATTCATTTTGATCCCTGCGGCCTGTTTGGCGTTCCCTGAAACAGGCTCCTCATCAGGATCAACTACTTTCTCGACAGGAAATTCTATGTTTTTCTTCCAGCTGTTTGTATTTTTCGCGCTCTTAGGTCTGCTCAAACTGATGGGCGAACAACTTCGGCGGCTCCGAAAGTTACAACAGGAAATTGAAGAGCTGAAACACCTCATCGTCGGGGATACCGCAACAGAGGCGTCGGCAGAAAACTACACCGGACCGGAGGCAGAATGAATGCCCGGCAAAATTCACAGAATTCATCAACCCGTTTCATTTAAATAAATTGGGTTTTCCCTGGCAGGGCAACAGGGGGAACTTTCAATGGACCGAAGGCATATTCGGCAGGTGTCAGGTCTTCCTGAGAGTTCCAGGCTTCTTCCCAGGTCACGTTTTTACCGGTATAAGAAGCCATGCGTCCCATGATGGCCATCAGCGAACTTTTCGCGGCGTACTCCCCGTTGCAGATGGGGTTCCCGGTGCGAATGCTCTCAAACAGGGCCGCGTGTTCCTGGACGTAAGGCAGGTCCTGCACGCCACCTCTGGCGCTGCCGCGCGCCCGGCTGTAACGCCAGGTTTTTGCGCCGCTGAGTGTATTACGATTCAGATCGGCGGTTCCCTTTGATCCGTAAATCAGCTGGGAGGTATCGATGTCGGTGCCGTCCTGCTGGCGACAGTAAGCAAAGCAGCGTTCACCGCCACTGTACTCATAACAGATGGCGTGATGATCGAAGATGTGACCATACAGGGGATCGACCCGCGACTGTCGACCACCCAGCCCGAAACATTTGACGGGATATTCATTCTGCATCGCCCAGGACATCAGGTCGAGTCCATGCACGTGCTGCTCGACCAGTTGTCCCCCCGAGAGCCAGGTAAAGTAGTACCAGTTACGCATCTGCCATTCCATGTCGCTCCATTCGGGTTTGCGGGGATGTGACCAGAGCCCATTGATGTTGTAATTCGTCTGCAGCGTCACAATCTTGCCGAGCTGCCCTTCATGGATCCGCTTCATCGTTTCCTGCATGGCTTTGCTGTAGCGGAGCATCAGGCCGGACATGATAGACAACTTTTTCTCCCGGGCCACGCGACAGGTTTCCATCACGGAACGGACGCCGGGCGCGTCGACGGCGACGGGCTTTTCAGCAAATATGTGCTTCCCGGCGGCGATGGCCTGCTTTAAATGCAGCGGGCGGAAGTGGGGCGGCGTGGTCAGCAACACGACATCGACATCGGTCTGCAACAGTTTTTCATACGCGTCGAAGCCGATGAATTGCTGATCCGGTTTTACAGCGTACTGCTTGCCGATCGTTTTTTTGATCCGGTCGGCACTCGTTTTGAGTTTATCTTCGAAGACATCCGCCATGGCGACGAGCTTTGAATTCGGATCCGCCTGCATGGCATTCGCGGCCGCCCCGGAGCCGCGGGAACCACAGCCAATCAGACCGACGCGGAGTGTTTCTGACTGCTCATTCCCCCCAGCCCAGACATAAGGTGCGGCAGCCAGCCCGGCGGCCGTTGCCGTGCCGGCCTGCTGGATGAACGTTCTGCGCGTTACCGGACGATCCTGATGAGCGGGGTTATCCCCGGACTGTTGACTCATTTCTTTCGTCTCCCGATTTCACAACTGTGACAGCTTATCTGTTGTATTCAGCATGACAGAGTCTCCGCGGGATGTCCAGAACAGGAGCCTCCCTCAGTCAGAGAGCTCCGGGAGCGAGGATAAGTCAGCCTGCATAATCTGGCTGAGCTCATCCTGGAACAGGCGGTTCAGATCGTGTCTCTTTATCACCAGAGACAGCAGTTCGACCAGGCGTTGCCAGGCGGTCTCTCCAATCGCGGCATGTAATTCGGCGTGCCATTGTGCCAGTGCCCGTATCAGTTCGGTGGGGAGTGCATAATCTGCGTCATCGACTTCAGCTGAGAGTTCAAGCAGGGGGAACAAAAGGCTTTCCGCTGTTTCGAATCGCTGGAGATGCAGGTGGCAGCTGACGATCAGTTCCCTGATTTTGATCTGCGACCAGAGGAAATGGAGTTTCAGATTGATCTTCTGAAACTGCGCCAGGGCGGTCGCGTATTTGCCGACATCAAAGGTTTCATAACCCAGATGCAGATTGGACTGGTGATCGTCGGGAGCCAGTGCGACTGCGGTCCGGAATTCTGCCTCGCGGTCGAGCGGCTGCATGACTTCGCGAAAGTGGTAATTCAGATAGCCCCGCAGGAAAGCGCGCTCGACCCGGCCGAGCTGCGGGTCGGCGTTGATCTCGTCCAACAGGTATTGAATATCAGCGGGATCCGCTCTCTGGAATCCCTGTTGCTCATCAATGAGATCGTGATACAGATTCCTGAGTTCGTAATTCAACGCGGCAAATTCCCTGCTGCTGTCTGGCTAAGTCACAGACGATGGTTTCAGAAAGAGAACAGCATTTGATTTTCGAGTTCGAGTACAAACGTCGGCCCTGGTTCCAGTGCCTGCCAGCCCTGCTGTCGGGCCTGCTCGATAATAAAGCGGACGTGCTTCGGCGTGATAACAGGATAGTCCGCAGGGTCCTTGTCTCCCGGTTCCGAAATATCCAGCCAGAAATCGCGTGTCAGCAGACCGCGTACATCCAGTCGGGCTCCCCCTGCCTCGCGCTGCACGGTTACATTCAGGCGATAATTCCCGTCTTTGTCGAGGCTGGTTGTCGAGACTTTAAATCGGTACGTCTCTTTGTCCACCACGATGCGGCGGCTGTGTTTGCGGTTCAATGCCATTATGAAAGGACTCCTTCTGTCAGTTTACTGACAATCTCTGGCTGGCACAGGTTCAGAAAAGCTGGCCTGTTTCGCGAAAACCTGTTCGAATAGACAACAGAGAAAACCCTCCTTAAAAACAGAGAATAAGGAATCATTTTATCTGTATCTGCAAGTGGAAGAATAAGGGTTTTCGTTGCAGTTTTTAAAACTCTTGCTTAAACGAAAAATTCATCTTGCCAACTCAAATAAACATCAGCAAACTTAGATACAACTGACCGCGCACAATTCATAGAACTGTGCGCGGCTCCAAGTTCGACCTGAAAGACATGGGCCTGAGGTAACTAGTTCAGTGGCAGGAATACAGGGAGGGAATATTCATTCCTGCCATGCTGCATATTCAGCGTGGCCATTATGCAAAATACCTCATTACTGCTTGTCGAAGATAACATCCTGGATGCCAGGCTGATTACATCTCGCTTACAGAAGATCGGCTACGATGCTCTCACACATGTTGGTTCTCTGGAAGAAGCAGTGAACTGGCTCAAGTCTGCCCCGCGCGTGGATGTAATCGTACTCGATCTCACGCTGCCCGACTCCATGGGGCTGCATACGTTTCAGTTTCTGCATCAGCGTTTCGCGCATATTCCCATTGTGATTTTAAGTGGACGCAACGATCAGGAACTGGCCATCAAAGCGGTCTCGCTGGGCGCACAGGATTACGTTTTCAAATCCGAAGCAAGCAGCTGCGTGCTGCAGCGATCGATACTCTATGCCATCGAACGCAGGCACCGCCTGGAAATGGAAATGAACATGATCGCGATGGACCGGGATCTGGAATATGCCCGGGAAATTCAACGGCATCTGCTGCCTCAGACATTGCCGGAAATCGCCGGCGTCGACATGGCAAGTGCTTATATCCCCGCTAACTGGACTGGCGGGGATTTTTTTGACGTGATTCCGATCAGCCGCCAGGCAAAAAAGAATCATGATCTCTGGCAACCCGCGCATCTGATGAGTGAAGAAGACAAACTCAATTCCATCTGGGGCCTGACCATTGCTGATGTCAGCAGTCACGGCTTCGCGCCTTCGCTGATCATGGTCGATACCCGCCGCGTGCTGCGCACCTGCTCCCACATTCTGCAGGATCCCGGTGAGATTCTGACTTTCGCCAATCGCGCGGTGAGTGAGGTGACACTGGAGGGGCAGTTCGTGACTCTCTGTTACGGACGTTACGATCCCCTGGAACGGACACTGGAATACTGTTCGGCGGGGCATCCTTTCTGGGTCATCAATACCGAGGGAATCAGAAGCATGCCCGATTACAACGGTCCGGCCCTGGGACTGCTGCACGATTACCAATATGGCACGGATGGCAAACTGCAGTTACAGATTGGCGATATTCTACTCGTCGTGACCGATGGCCTGTATGAGTGCCGCTCGGATGATGGGGAGTTATTTGGCATCGAACGGGTGTGTGAGGTCATCCACCAGCATCGAGAGAAACCAGGGAAAGAAATTGTAAAACAGATTCTAAAAGCGATTTACCGTTTCTCGGGATCACTGAGAAGCGAGGACGACATTACCATCCTGTTAATCAAGATGGTCGAGTAGAAAGACAAAGGCATGTCAGGTAAACCGACTCTCTGGTGGGCCCTGCTGGGAGTGCTGCTCTCACTCGTCATGCCGACGGTCGGCAGTGCCATCGTACTCCTGTTTTATCCGGACACCCGCTTCGCCCACCTGCCCGTGCATTCGCTGCTGGAAACATCGGGCGGACTGATGGCGGTCGCGATTGCCGGCATCCTCATGGTGGAATCCCGCCGTAAGCCGGAAGCGGTCTGCTATCTGTCGATGGCCAGTGCCCTGATTGCGATGGGCGTGCTCGATACATTTCATGCGGCTGTGGAACCGGGCAATGCTTTTGTCTGGCTGCACAGCGTCGCTACCCTTGCGGGAGGGGTGATCTTCGCTACTGTCTGGATCAGTTATGCCCCGCTGTCGGGCCGGCTCTCTCAGGCACTGATCTGGCTGATCCTGCTGACCAGCTGCCTGCTGGGACTGCATGCCTGCGTGTTCCCCACTCAACTGCCATCGATGATTAGTGAGGGTAACTTTACTCCACTGGCGCGGGCACTCAACATCTGTGGCGGCGTGGGATTTCTGATCGCGGGCCTGTTTTTTATTGTGCGGTTCCATAAAACAGCGCAGCATGAATCGTGGCTGTTTGCCGTGCATACGATGTTGCTGGGGGCAGCGGGGATTCTGTTCGAAATGTCGGCACTGTGGGACATGGCCTGGTGGTGGTGGCATTTTCTGCGGATCAGTGCGTATATCGCTGCCCTCGCGTTTGCACTGCGGGCGTACCACGCCACGGAGCAGCAACTGATCGATCTCAACCGGCGTCTGCGGACCTCCAATGAGCGGCTGGATCAGACCGTTGCCCGACGCACTCAGGAACTGGAGGCCAAAGAAGAGCGGTTCAAGCTGGCTGTTGCGGGTTCCACCGACGGACTGTGGGACTGGGATCTGCTGACCAATAAGGTCTATTACGCGACCCGCTTCAAGGAACTGCTGGGCCTCACGGAAGAGGAAATGGGCGACGACTTTTTCGAGTTTGAATATCGTCTGCATCCCGATGATCTCACCCCGACCAAAGCCGCCCTCAGCCGACACATTGAACGACGTAAACCGTATGACGTGGAGTACCGACTTCAGTTGAAAAACGGGGCTTACCGCTGGTTTCGTGCCCGCGGGCAGGCGATCTGGGATGACCGGGGACGTGCTGTGCGGATGGCGGGATCGATTACCGATATTCACGACCAGAAGCTGGCCGAAGCCGCGCTTGAATACGAACAGTTTCTACTGGAAACACTGCTCACCTATCTGCCCGATGAAATCATGTTCAAAGATACCGAAGGCCGGTTCCTGCGCGTGAGTGCGGCGCTTGCCCGACGGCTGGGGATTGAGAATCCCAAAGAGATGGAGGGGCTCTCCAACTTCGATTTCTTCCCCGCGGACTACGCCCGGAAACGCCTCGCGCAGGAACGGGATCTGATGCAGAATGGAATCGACATGTTACGCCGGGAAGAGAGCCTGGAGGGGCCAAACGGGAAGAATCTCACCATGCTGACCACAAAAATCCCGCTGCGGAACCGCAAGGGAAAAGTCATTGGAACCTTTGGCATCGCACACGATATTACCGAGATCAAACGGGCTGAAGAACGCTTTCGGCTCGTTGTGGAAGCGACGCCGAACCCGATTCTGCTGGTGAACCCCGCGGGCACGATCCAGCTGGCCAACTGGGCTGCGTTCCAGATGTTTGGTTACCACCTGGATGTGTTGATCGGTATGACACTGGAAAACCTGTTCTCCCAGCACTCGGGGGACGTGGAAATTCAGAACCTGCGTGAGCTGCTGAATCATCCGCGGGCGAGATTACTCTACGAGCCCCAGGAAGTGAACGGCGTCTGTCAGGACGGGAAGCTGATTCCCCTGGAAGTCCGGCTGATTCCCGTGGAAATCGACGACGAGCAACTGGTGCTGATCAGCCTGTTCGACATGACGGTGCATAAACAGATTGACGAAACTCTGCAGCGGGCCCGGCTGGCCGCTGAGCAGGCGAATGAAGAAAAGAGCCGCTTCCTGGCCAATATGAGTCACGAGATCCGCACGCCATTGAATGCGATCATCGGCATCTCTGAGCTGCTGCTCGATGATTCACCAACACCCCAGCAGCGGGAATTTTTGACGATCGTACTGGAATCGGGCGAATCGCTGCTTTCGATCATTAACGATCTCATCGATATCTCCAAAATTGAGGCAGGGAAACTCGAACTGGAAGCGGTTCCCTTTGATCTGCGGGAAGAGATCGGCAAGGTCTTTCGGTTGCTCAGTTCTCATAATCGGGAGAAAGATCTGGCGATCACGTGGGAGGTACATGAGGCAGTACCGCAGACTCTGATTGGTGACCCCGTGCACCTGAGACAGGTGTTGATGAACCTCGTGGGGAATGCGATCAAGTTCACACCTGAAGGGGAAGTCCATCTGGAGGTCACTCGCGAAGCCGTTGATGACGAGGGCCGAGTAACGCTGCTGTTTGAGGTTCGGGATACGGGCATCGGCATTCCCGCTGAGCACCTGGAGCGGATTTTCTCTCGGTTCGTGCAGGCGGACTCTTCGACCACGCGTCAGTTTGGCGGTTCGGGACTGGGCCTGACGATCACTGCCGGCATCGTCGAAGCGATGCAGGGGCGTATCTGGGCAGAGAGCGAGGAGGGCCACGGCAGTACCTTCCGCTTCACGCTCACGCTGCCGGTAGGGAACGCGTGGGAAGAGAAAGTCGCCAGTGATTCCCCTGCAACAGAAGCGTTGCCGTCTGAGAGACCGGCTTTGCAGATGAATGCAACGCTGCGGGTTCTGGTCGCCGAGGATGGAAGATCGAACCAGCGGCTGGTCAAAGCGCTGCTGGAGAAGTGGGGACATACGGTGCAAATCGCTGAAAATGGACGTCTTGCGGTAGAGCGCTGGCGAAGTGAGCCGTTCGATCTGATCCTGATGGATGTAACGATGCCCGAAATGGACGGGCTGGAGGCGACCGGATTGATTCGTGATGAGGAAGCGGCGAGCGATGCGCACGTTCCGATTATCGCGATGACGGCGCGGGTGATGCAGTCTGATGTGAAGGCGTGTCTTGAGTCGGGCATGGATGGCTACATTGCCAAGCCGATTCATAAACAGGAACTCGATGCGGCTCTGGTGAAGTTCTTCCCTGCGACTGCTGTCATCGATTCAGACAACATAGCGACTAAACCGGAACCAGAGGCGTGCGAAGCTCTGGTCGACTGGCAGGAAGCGTTGCGGGTGGTCGAGGGGGACGAAGGACTGCTCTGTGAGTTGATCCGGGAAAGTCTCACCGAACTGCCTGAATTAATGGACCGGCTGGAGCGGGATTTGAAGCACGGCGATGCCGTCCAGGCCTATCGCCACGCCCACACCACGAAAGCAGCTGCGCGAACATTCGGCATCCCTGCCCTGTTGCAACAGGCCGAACGGACTGAGGAAGCTGCCGCGAACGGGGACCTGGAAACCGTGAGTACGCAATTACCGATGCTGCGAGAGATTGTCAGTCAGGCCCTGCTGGAACTGGAGCAGCGGTTAAAGCATGAGGTTTGAGGGTGGTGGCAATTCCGTCTTACCTGGACCATTTCGGAAGTCCATCACGGATCAGGAGCATGCGCAAGGGTTTTTGACAATTCTTTCTGTGATGTGATTCTGTAATTGCCTGCCAATCTTAAAGTTGATATCGTCATTGATTGACATAAGTTTATCACTCAGAAATGAACCACAGCCCAGAAGACCAACGCATGCCTGATTATTTACTTACGGCGACCTCCCCTTCCGGCAAACGCAAGACGCAATGTATCCAGGCCGCCTCTGCACAGGAGGCGATGCATGAATTGGAGACCGATGAATACCAGGATATTGTGCTGCATACTGACGATTTTACAGCAGCACTCTCCGAACTGATGCCACAAAAAGTATCAACAAAAGGACCGATTACCCCGGCAGATCACGTCGCTTTGCGGAATATCAGCAACTGGGGCATCTTCCTGATGATGCTGAAAAAGCAATACCAGCGCATGCTTTTAATTATCGTGTGCTGGGGCATATTCACGATACTTCTCAGATTAGTCAGCAAGTCTGGCTCCGACGGACTGATGCGGGATCTGATGATGGTCTCGGCAGCCCTCATCGTGGCGCCCTTCGTATTTGCGATATTAACCATAGTCTTAATGCCAGCCCGAAAGTTAAAACGCGTTCTGGAAGCGACGTACTGGGGCCGGTGGGACGAGGTCCTTAAACATCTGCCCCCACTACAAAATAAAATGCCGCAGGTGGAATTCGCAGTAAGAAAAGCGGTAGCCCTGTCGGGCCTGGGGAAACTGGACGAAGCTCTGACAGTGATGGAGCCGTTTTCCGATCCCTCTAAAACACCTCACTGGATGTATCTGTCTCGGCTGGCCGACGTCTATGAAGCCGGCGGTCAGCTGGACCACTCACTCGAGTGCCGCGCACAGGCTTATGAAGCAGATACGGGGAACAGTACATTACAACTGAGTTATGCAAATGCATTGTTAAGGATGGATCGTGATCTGGAGCGTGCTGGTCAATTATTGGAAAATATCGAACTACTGCCGCTTAGTGACCAGCAGGAAGTAATACTCCCACTGTTCAAAGGTCTTCTCGAACTGAATCGGGGAAATTATCGGATGGCCATTAATCAATGCACTGAAGCAATAAACCGTCTTAAGCCTTACGTAGCCAATCAACCATACTCCCGCCTTCATGCAGACAACGCGCGCGCCTACACTGCAATCGCTCTGGCGGAGCTGGGAGAAATGGAAGAAGCCGAACGACTATATCAGTCCGCATTGCCCCGGCTGGAAGCATTGAACTCTACACAGATCATCGAGCGTTATCAGCAGGCAGTCCTGGGAAACAAAACTTAAGCTATCTAGCAGCGCACGAAAAAAAGCCTCATCCAGAGTTATCTGGATGAGGCTTTGATATAGCAAAAGGTTGGTGGTCAAGTTTTAAGAGCTTCGTCCTCATCAGGTTGTTGATCG